>NZ_CEXWTU010000203.1:0-9087 GCF_982758155.1 Marinagarivorans sp.
TATTGGCGAGGTCTTGCAGGCTTAGGCTTAGCGCCTCGGTGGTGCTTTGCGGCACCTTTACGAGCTTGGCCTTTTTATCTTTGCCCGTCTCTGCCACCGCGGCGGCGGCTGGGTTGGCGTAAAACACAAACACGAAAAAAAACAAGCTGATGGCCGCGCTAATGCGAGCAACTACTTTTTGTCGAAACACGGCCAACGTGGGCGATGGGATTCCTTGTGACATAACCTAAGCCTTAAACCTGTAAATGGGGGATTTCTGATTCGAAAATACGCTGCCCGTACATGTGCGGGCAGCGTGAGGTGTTATTGCGCCAAGGGTAGGCGCGTTTGCGCTTGCAGCACTTGGGCATCCGCTGCCCCCGTAAAGGCTTCGTTTACCACCTCTGTGGCACCCTCGGCAGGCAATTGCAGCCAGAGTGTATCGGCAGCAACTTGGCCCGCCAGCAGCGAAAACGGCAGTACTCGTTGCTCGGTTGCAGGCAATATTTGCCAACCCTCGTAGGCCAGCCAGTGCGCACCCGGCGCCGAAAGCTGCCATAAGCCTTCCGTTGTCGCCTCGCCGGTATTGGCGAGTGCCGCGTTAATGGCAATCGCTTTACCCGGGCGGGCGATCAGTGTTGGGTTAATGTCATTGAGCAGCTGGCCAAACAAGGCCAGCGCTGGATTACTTTCCTGCCAACCGCCGGCTAACATGGAGGCCACCACATCGAAGCCAAGGAACACACTGTGGCCAAGCTCGTACTGAAAGCGCGTAGCGGCCATTTGCTGAACACTGGAAACGATATCGGCAATATCACCCGTGAAAGGCTGCAAATGCGTAGACATGTAGCCATAGGTTGTGGAGTACCAGCTGCGTACCCATACCTGGCCATGAATACTTCCGGCAGGCTGTACCACTTGGGCATGGGGTGCGAGCACACTGCCTTGAACCCCCACTGACGTTAAACGTAACTCGGTTGCCGCTGGGAAGTTAAAGATCACCTTGGTGCGTAAATTTTCAAGGCCCTGCATACCGATATTTTGAATATGAACCGCATCCCCCAACACATTAATCACAACGGTGGCGCTCTCTGGAATACAGCTTTGAGCCAAGGTGTGCGAGGCCCCCAACATTGCGCCATCAACATCAAACACTTGGCGCTCGCTCGAACAATCACCGGCCAAGGTAATGCCGCCCCACTGGCTTTGCACAACGCCATTGTTGGGCAGCGCATCTAATGCTTTTGATACGCCCTGTAAAAAGCGTGCCTCAGCATCAAACTGGATACCGAGCGGTTGCTCGCCTAATACACCGGCACCGGCAGCTAAGCCGTCGATCACTGTTTGGCTAACGTCAGTAATGCTACCAGCAGCAAGCAAGCTGCCATTAAAAATACGCCCTTGCGGAAAGGTCACATCACCGCCGACGGTAACAACTGTGTGGAGCGTAGCCGGGTCTAATTTGTCGCCAACACCAAAACTATCAAGGCTCAAATTGCCACCCACCGCTAAGGTGCCGTCGATGGAAGACGCCAGCGAGGTGTAATCGTCTATCGCGAAAGCGTTGAAACGGCTCGGCGCGCCCAGCGGCATTGGCTGCACGCCAGCAGGCAAGCTACTGGATTTAGTAAAATACCCTTCAGCAGTGGCGCCGTTAAGGCGAGCGCTGAATACCCTCTGCGCCTCGCCCAAGCCATCACTGAAAGACAGGCTCTGAGCCTGCAGCCAGTCAGCCGCTAAACCTTGCACACCATCACTGTATTGCTCATGGGCCAATAGCTCGATACCTAGCATGCCCTCAAGCGCTGCATTGCTGCCATTAACGCCCGCCACAAGCAGGCCATCACCTTCGGCGACACGGCTTTGCAATAGGATTACGGTGGCCTCACTTAATGTGATGTCGTTACTTAATAACGCGTAGGCGCCAAAGCCACCCATGGCCAAGGCGTCGGCAAAGGCGACTTCATCAGTGACAACACTGGCATACCAGCCGCTAGTTTCTAACCATGCAGCCAGCGCGGCGCGTGCGTTTGCTGCAGCATCTGTCAGCACTAATAGTCTTGCCTTATCACCGAGCGCTAAAGCACCTTCGAGCGAAACGGTGTTTAGCGCCTCAGCCACATTAAACACTTTGCTCGCCATCACCGTCATAGCGCTCGCACTTTGCCCTGCCACTTCGAGCACACAGGCGTAGTCACCCGCTTGGTTCAGTGCCGGTAATGCAAGGCTCCACTGGGCATCGTTAGCTGCCGCGAGGGTCGCCACATGGTCAGTTGCAGCAATGTCTTCTCCGGCCGACAAGTTAACGGCTTTCACCCGGGTAGCGTGCCCCGTGATGGTTTCATTGCCGGTATTGGTCAGTGTAAAGGTACACACAGGCGTTTCACCCAATGTGAAATCTGCCGCTGATACGGCCACATCGCCTTGCAGCGCAAACAACACGTTTTGCTCCAACCCGAAGCCAACGTCAGTCGCTGCCACGATATTGCCATCTGCATCAGCTACTCTAACCGTTAGCGTATAAGCGCCCGGTGCCACACCGCTCAATGCGATGGCAGCATTAAGCGCTTCAGTTGTATTCGGCAATACTTGATTAACGATACGACTTTGCGACCAAACGACATCGCCCGATGCAGACACCAATTGCATTTGCACCGTTGCGCCACCCACCAAAGCATTGGCAGAGGTATTAGACAGCTTCACTTCAGTATTCACCGTATCTTTTACGGTATAGCTTGGTTGATCAACCGAGGCCGAAGCCACCAGTATTGCGCTATCGGCACTCGCAATTTGAAACTCCTGATATGCTACCGCTTGTACCGCACCCGTATCATCAGCCAGCTGCGCTTTAACGCGGTAGCGGCCAGCATATAAACCTGTCAACGAAAATTGGTTGGGCGTAAACGTAATATCACTCTCACCCGTCAATAAAAAATCGGGCACGCTAGCGATTTGCGCAACAACATTGCCATCCAGATCCACCACCGAAGTTTGCACACTCACCACACCGGATGCTTGCCCTGCATTAACTGCGGTGAGGTTAACCGTTGCGGTTTCATCAGCATTAAATAGCGTTTTATTAACACCCAGCTGCAAAGCGTAACCTGAAGACAACACGTTTAATGTATGCTCGGCTAAAGTTCGCTGATGCTCAACGCCGTTAATATCGTTATAGGTGAGTTCAAGCTTGTGAGTAATAGTGCGTGTTTCGCCGGGCGCTAAATTGGTTGCAACCACGTCGTAATCCAAGTTTTTGACTTGGCCAATAGAAAACTCAGGGAAATTCCATTCAATCTCAGTTACGCCGTCTAGCGCTTCTATGCGGCTAGGCGGCACGACAAATGAATTAACATCCAACTCAATATCTTGATTGTTTAGCGTACTAACGACTTTGACATTTTTATAATCACCGTTAATGGGGTTAATGATTTCAGTCGCCATCCCGCCGGGGTAGCCGTAGGAATCATGGTCTGCAAAGCCATAAACATATAATCCGAATGGCGACCCGGAGGCAATGACGTGACTCCCGTCGGTTATCGCAACTTGGGCGCCCGCATAGCCGGAATCACCTAACTCAACAAAAAGCCCTTGATCAATTAGCTCACCATCTAAACGTATGTTTTCTATATCTGCAGCCTTAGCAACAACATTAATATAGTGAATATCAAAGCCGATAGAAACTGTTGAAAACACATATTTATTTAATAACTGCTCGGTCGGTGGAATCAACATCATAAAAGGGTCTGATAAAACACCATCAGCCTCAGTACCTTTAGAATATTGCATCACCATTACGGGCTGTGAGGTATTCAAAATAATTCCCTCTGTCACATCAAACTCTAGAAATTTCCCACTGGATAAGGTGCCTTTTTTAATTCCATTAACCAAAACATCAGTTGCCGAATTAGGGGCAACGACACGAAGAACATCACCATTAAGCCGTGTTGCAAGAGGGTAAACAAGAAAGGCTGAACCCAAAGCACTCACAGGGGGAATCATCTCAGCCATATGGTCACAAAACCTAATAGTTTTGGGCACATACGAACATACAACCCCACTGGTCACGGCAACAGGCGCTGACGCTTTTATCCTTGACCCAGTAAGATCATCATTTTTAGAATTTCCACTTTTAATAAGTATTGTTTCCATCCTATCTAGCACTATGGACTTTAGGCTGTTAGTCGAATGCCCAGAAACAGTATCTGTCGCGGTCACCTCTATCGAGGTATTGTCCTGAACAGCGGTTATCGCGAACTGAGATGGCCCTAAAGATGATCCACCATATGAGCCGACAATATACTCTTTACCTAAGGCATTCGTAGGGAAGGCCATTAAAGCGTCGGTTGTTGCGGGTCTTTGATTTAGCCCGTAAATACTGATAGGGGCATCGGATGTAACACGTACAGAAACATCGGTAACTTTCCCTGAAAACTGGGCGATTTCACCTGGAAGGTCAACAACACTAGTAACGTTAGCCGCTACAGCAACGGACACCTCAAACCCAAACCCTGGAATTTCAACAAGCGCTACGGCATCTGCCGACGATGATACAAATAATTTTAAATCTGGGACATTTAGGTTAGGGGTAAATGAAAAAATAAACTCTGTGCCCTCCGTAGTTTGTCG
Organism: Marinagarivorans sp.; assembly: GCF_982758155.1. Taxonomy (NCBI): domain Bacteria; kingdom Pseudomonadati; phylum Pseudomonadota; class Gammaproteobacteria; order Cellvibrionales; family Cellvibrionaceae; genus Marinagarivorans; species Marinagarivorans sp. The sequence continues at coordinate 4,606 of NZ_CEXWTU010000203.1, forward strand.
CTCTCGAATTTGCCCGATTGCACTAGCGGATGAAACGATCAAAAGTGCTATCGCGAAAAATAAGGAAAATCTTTTCATTGGCTCACCTCCACACCCTCTAAGCGAATTTTAATACCAACTCGCTTTGATCCTTCTGGCAGCGCTGTTGATGGCGCTAGCTCTTGTTGAATATTAATTGAAACATTGGGGACAACATTAATTCCATTCGCATCAAGTGTATCAATGAGCGTACTTGAAATTTGCGCGACAGTTAATTCATAAACTCCAGCTTCCGAGAACAGGTGATCGAAGCTCTCAATCACTTGCGTGGTAGTCAATTGACTTGGCAGCAACTCCACATTCCAGCTGAATTGACGCGATTCACTGGCGTCAGGTTTTAAGAGCGCGGCGCTAAACTGTGCAACGACTGGGATGTTCGACCGATTTAAATAAGCCACACCCAACTCTAATGTCGAACTTGCACCTTGATTGATCGCATCGGGGGTTACATAAACTTGCACCTGCTGAATTCGCTGGGTAGGCACAATGGCAAAATAAGAAGATTTGCTCGAAAGTAGTTTATTAGTAAGCACACTGTAAACTTTGAGTGAAAGACTGTACTCGCCAGGCGAGTAATTTCCCGTATACCAGTCGACCGCTACTTCAACCTCATCGTTTGGTACGACCTCAAATTTATTATCTGAATGGGTATGCGAGAATTCGACTGATTTGGAAGCCAGCAGTTTGCCTTGCGCATTGAAAAGTTCAGATTCAATATATACCTCATCGCTTTCCTGCCCTAAGTTGCGCACAAAAGAAGTTACGTCGACATTTTCGTAGGCACCAAACTCAAACTGATTGAGAACCGGTGTATCAATTTCAATCTGACTTAAACGGATCTTATTCAATTTGAAATCATATCGAATACCGGTATTCGGAGCAGATTCAATATTTAGCGACAGTGGCTCATAACCCTCAGCCACAACAGAAATCTCACCATCTTCAGCCTGAATACCAGATAGCTCGTAGATACCGTCGACTGCTGACTGAGCACTCGCACTCGCAGTTATAAGGGTTGCACTAGCGATAGCATTTCCGGTGCGACTATCTGTCACTGAGCCATAAAATTTTCGAGTAGTTGGCTTTAGTCGGACAATACCAAAATTAATTCCGTTATCAGTCGTAATTACGCCGTCCAAAACTTTACTTTCGAAACCCTGTTTTTCGAAAATGATCTTTACTAAACCTTGCGTAAGCTGAAGATGGAACTCGCCATCCTCTCCTGTAGTCATAGTTTCCCCGCTCAAAAGCTCAGTAACGGTAACACCAGCAAGCGGGACAACCTTTCGAAACCCACCCCAGACATGTTCACCTTGAACAGTCGGGTCGGAGACCATTCCAGAAAGGAATCCACCAGACCCAGCTGGCTGATCTGTAGGGTTCAATTGAATCGAAAAGTTTAAATGCTGCCCATTCGAAACACTGAGATCATGGGTCACTGGTGTATAGCCCGATTTTGCAAAACCGACACGCAATGCGCCACTCGGCACTTCCATTGCGAAATAACCTTCCGTATTAGTCACGGTCAGTGATTTTTCCGAGCCTAAAAATAATAGATCCACGCCGTCTATCGGCAGGCCAGATACGGCATCAGTTACAACGCCATAGATCATAGCGATATTAGCTTTTTTGGTGAGTTTCACTGCGCCCAAATTCAGCTGCTGCCCTTCTTCGACAGCGACCGTAACAACCTTCGACATGTAGCCAGGAGCACTGATAGTTAATTGATAGCTGCCAGCATTGATGGCACTTAATTCAAAGAAGCCTGTACCATCTGATGCGCTTAACAATTCACTTTCTAGGTCTAGAGTTACAGTCGCTGATGCGATAGATGCACCCGAAGCGGCATCCTCAATAGTGCCTGATAAAACACCACCTTCAGGCCGCTCCACTTGCGGAGTTTGGGCATGCACTGCAAGCATTTGCGTCATCAGCGACGTCAAATAAATATCGTTAAACCAAGAGCCATTAGGCAGCTGTTGAGCAAGTAGCTTTTGAACCACCGGCTCTAGCAAATAGGGGCTTGCCGTCGTCAGCAACAAAGCTTGTACCGCCAGAACATCCGCGAGGTTATTGCCCCAACCGGTGTCAGAAAGCGACGAAAATAATTGCGAGGAAATTTGACTTAAATGCGAGCCAACATTGTAGTCGGCGCGATTTGCTTGAAGGGCCAAATGCATTAGCGCAAATTTTAATGCATTTTGACTAGAGGCTTCACTGACTTCCAGCTGTTCGAAATAATTCGTTAAAAAACCAATAAGTTCTAATCGATTCACGCCGCTAAAACCCGTTAAATCACCCCTTAACAGCGAGAGGGTGACATACAATTCCCCTTCGTAGCCGAGGTACGGGGCATAGCCACCCTGAACACCACGAAACAAAGTGACATCGATATCACTAAGATCAATAGCAGAAGGATAATGGCGCTTTAATCGAGCGAGCTCTGCAACCTGCTGCGCACCAGCTATGACTAAAGAATCTAAATAGGCTTGAGCAGTAGAAGATACGTTTCCTGCAACACTTTCATTCGCCATCTTGAGAGCAATGAGAGCTTCTATCGTAGAGGGCAAAACATCACTTTGAGAGTTTTCATCCCAAATAGAACCGTTTGAATTTTGCTTTGTTGCTAACCAGCCAACCGCAGCCTCAATATCTGCTGAAGTTTGTAGACTGATCAATGAAAACAGGCTGAAAATAAACGCAGAAAAATAACCGCGCAGGCGGGTTAAATCCATTTGGAATTCCCTTTCAAAGTATAAATGCCGACACTAAAATGTGCCATCCCAATAATAAAGCGCGCGAATTCTACAATCAGCTGTAGTTAAAGTAAACATCGTTATATAAACCGAAAAAATCACGCGACTCGAAAAAATACTTAAGTGTCCAGCAGTATGCTTTATCAATTAATAAACGCTGAAATTAATAGTTAGACTGCCCTTTAAGTTGCCTCCTCACTACTTAGCTGCTGCACATCACTGGGCAAAAACTCCTGTAGGGCTGACTTTTGATGTAGTAAACCTGTGTTTGTTAGCGACCAGCGCGAGGTAATGCTTTTTGGTATAGGAGCCTCTTACCCTTTGTTGTGATTAATGCGCCGCGCTCTTGTAGCAACTCGCAAGCTCTTTAATGATTTATGCCTTTGTATAGTTCCTTTCTGAAGACTTCTGTGTAGGTATAAAATTATTCTTCGCTGCATGACACCTCTTCCTCATTATGTGAAAGTTCACAGCGGGTCATGCTGTGCGGTGTTCATTCGTGGCTTGAGGTCTGTCTTAATTCAATTGCTACGCGATAGTGCTGTTCACGGCATCGAGCACCGTCCGGGCGACTTAAGGGGCGTGCACCCAGGGATTAAAAAACGGGAAGTTATTTCATGCGCGCCCCTAAGCATCTATTGTTACAGATGGGAGGGCGGGATACTTGTGCGGAGCATATTTTTGATTTGGTGGGTGAGATTGCCAATACGGTATCCGGTAATGCGCGTAGCGAATTTGGTCCGGCGTTTAACATTTCAGTGCCTATTGTTTTTGAGGGGGCCCCCGATAGTATTTACTTACCGTCGTCATTGCGCTCTTATGTAGTGCCTATTTATTGGAAAACGTACAATGCTGCCGTGGTTATTTGCCTTTCACATTAGCGCTTGCTATCTTCCTAATGTTGTTTTGAGTGACTACCTACGTAAGGTCTATGATTATGATATATGTTTTAATTGAGCGTCGTATAGCTGAGGGGATGGCGAGTACATACGATGAGAGTGCACGTGACATGCTGCAGCAGACCTATGCCGTTTCAGGTTTTATTTCTGGCGAGGCTTACGAAGATATGGGGGATCACAATCATCGATTCTTATTGTGTAAGTGGAGAACTTCCCGTGATTGGCAGCGCTGGTTGCGAAGTGAGCAGCGGGCCGAATTAATCAATCGTTTTGCGCCCATCTTACAAGAGCCTGAGAAAATCACGCTACTCGCGGTATAATTTTTTCGTGAATTTATGAATGGCTGAAGAAGCTTGCTGTATAGCCTGGTCGTGGTCGTGGCCCGATACTTTTAAAGGCTTAAGGTCGTGATCTGCACTTTCTACCCACTCCAGTAATATTTCTTCTGGCAGGCTGTAGGTCGCGACTTCATTTCGGTTGCCCAAGAGATCACGAGTTCCTTGAATAATGAGAGTGGGTTTATTTGACTTAGCTAAATGCTCAGTTCGAAGTGTGTCCGGTTTTCTTGCCGGGTGGAATGGGTAGCCCAAGCAGATTACGCCTTCCCACTGTTGTGGTAATACCGTCTCGGCATTCATGAGTGTTGCAATTCTTCCTCCCATGGATTTTCCTCCTATTAAGAGCGGTGTTTTACCGGGTTCACTGAAAAGGCTTAGCCACTGTGCCCACTCATCCATAAGCACGTTAACTCTGGGTGGTGGTCGCTTTGCTCCGCCTGTGCGCCTTTG
>NZ_CEXWTU010000204.1:0-9065 GCF_982758155.1 Marinagarivorans sp.
GGCGCTACGGTGTCAATTATCTCGTTGTGAGTCCAGTAAGGAATCTCGTCGCCACCAGCGGAAAAATTGCTGCCGGCGACCGCCGTAGCCGCGCCGACTTATCAGCAAGTTCCCCCGAGATATGGCAACTGTCAAAACAATTTAACCAAATGCTAGATGCGCTGGCCGAATCCGATTTACAGCGCGAACGTTTGCGCGAAGTCGTAGAGCAAACCAGTGACTTGGTGTACATTTCAGCACCGGATGGGACGCTAAATTATCTTAATTATGCGGCTCAGCAAGCGCTATCAGTTCGACACGATGAAAACCTTTCGTTAATCGAGGATAACCAGCGTTTGTATGCCCACGGCATCTGGACGGCACTGCAAGATAAGACTTTCATATCCCGCACGGGCCCAGAAATCTTTGATCTGAAAGGCCCGAACGGCGACAGCACACCCTACTCTCAAATATTATTTCCGCTGCGAGGCGCTGACGGCCATGACGATGGCGTTGCCGTGATTTCTCGTGATATTTCCGAACACAGAAAAAATGAAGAAGAAGCCAGATTGGCCGCAGACAGATTTGAAGCGCTCGGTAATTCATTCCCTGGGGGGATTGCCTATCACGATACAGATGAACGCTGCGTCTTCATCAATTCTAATTACGCAACGTGGGTAGGCGATACTCCACAAAATCTCATCGGCGCTGGTATATGTGAATTGGTGAATAGCGAAATGTATTTGCAAATAAAACCTTATTTAGACCGGGTTTTGCAGGGTGAACACGTTGTTTTCGAAAGAACATTCTCCCTTGAACCTTTAGGTGAACGCCAGGTTCAGGTTTCCTATCTACCGGACTTTAACACCAAAGGCGAGCTACAAGGTTTCTTCGCACTGGCTGCAGATATCACAGAGATGAGAAAGACCGAGCAAGCCCTGCGCCTATCCCAAAAAATGGATGTGGTCGGGCAGCTCACCAGTGGGATCTCTCATGATTTCAACAACATCCTGGCGATAATCCTTGGCAATGTTGAGTTGCTAGAGCGGCAGCTTAGCGATAATGAAAAAGCCGCGCAGATGCTAGCCGTGATTCAGAAATCAGCTCACCGCGCAGCAGTTCTCACGGGGAAATTACTCAAGTTTGCGCGTACAGACGCTCAAGAATCCACCATTACAAACCTCAACGAACTTATCATCGAAACTGAAATTTTGATTGCTCGAACTGTTACTCCTGCAGTGAAGATAGTACGTACATTTGCCAACGATTTATGGCCAGTATTTATTAACCCTGGTGATCTCGAGGATTCACTGATTAATTTGGTGGTCAATGCACGAGACGCAATGCCGAATGGCGGCATCCTCACGCTGGAGGCCCGCAACAGCATTCTTGACCAGGACTACTGCAACCACAATATTGGCGCAGAGCCTGGCGAGTATGCAGAAATAGCGGTCAGTGATAATGGCACGGGTATCGCCCGAGAGTTTTTGGAGCGCGTGTATGAACCCTTTTTTACCACCAAGACGCATGGCAAAGGTACCGGATTAGGGCTTGCTATGGTGTATGGTTTTGTCAAACGATCAGGCGGTCACGTAAAAGTCTATTCAGAGCTTGGGATTGGCACCACCTTTAGGGTTTATCTACCGCGTGCGCATGCGAACGTCATTTCTGCCGAAACGAATAATCAGCATATCGAAACACTGCCTGCGGGCTCTGAAACACTTCTGGTGGTGGACGACGAGGAACAATTACGGGAGCTCGCCAAAATAAAGTTGGAAGAGTTAGGCTACCGAGTATTTACCGCTTGCGACGGCGATCAAGCCTTGTCGATCCTGGCCAGTGAACCGTCTATTGAATTGCTATTCAGTGACGTGGTTATGCCCGGCGGAATCAACGGCTATCAACTCGCTGAACGAGCCGTTGCAGAAAAACCAAAGCTCAAAGTATTGCTCACATCCGGGTACACAGAAAGGGCTGTTGCACATAATGGCCAAGCTAAGTTCAACAAACACATATTGAGCAAACCTTACACGCGTGACGAATTAGCACAAGAGATACGGCGCACACTCGAAGATGGCTCACAGAAGGCAACATAACAGGGTAAACCTAGTGGGATGTTGCACTAGGTTTACCGCACTGGGTAGGTTATGAATTACCTTCTGCTCAGCCTAAGGGTCTTCGCCGGCAGCATGACTCATTAGTGCTACACTTTTAGTCAGGAGCATAACTGCGCCTACTGACTCTTGAGCCACCCATTGAACTCTTTTTAAAAAGATTAGCAATATGAGCAAACCGCAACTACTCATTGTTGATGATGAACCTGACATGGCTAAATTTTTAAGCGATGTGGCCGAAGGCATGGGTTTTGACGTGAAGATTGCAACGAGCGCAAAAGAATTTCAAGATATATATAGCGCAACCACACCCGCAGGCATTCTGATGGATATTGTAATGCCCGAAATGGATGGGAATGAACTTCTAGAGTGGCTAGCCCTGCAAAACAAATATACACCCGTTATATTAATGAGTGGCTATGATGGAGAATATCTTCAAACTGCAGCCACACTCGCGGAAGCTAGAGGCGCTATTATCATAGCCGGCCTCGCTAAACCTATCCGAATAATTGATTTGGAACCCCTGTTGAAAGATATTTATAATTCCGTGAGTCGAAAAAAGGAGGGCGTTGACGAATAGGATGTATTTGACTTTTGAATGGGCATAGGAAGGAATGCCTCCATTTCATGAGCGCGCTCTTTTCACCAGAATCAACAACGTCACGCTGGGATAACCATAAAAAAATCCGCCTTTGCGGCGGATTTAAAAGATAAAACTGATGAATGAATAAATACTAGCGCTCTCTATTGACCCCCATTAAACCTTTAAGTCCCACCATCAAAGATAATAAGCTCAGAAGAACCAAACTCAACAGCCCCATGCTTCCCCCTGTGGGGCTATCAGTAGAGGTTGTCATATTACTCACACTAGACTCCCCGCCAGCATTGGGCTGAATATTAACTTTCATTGTTTGTGTATCACTAAAAGGAGGGTTGCCATTATCGGTGACCGTTAAGGAGACCGTGTAATCACCAGGCATTAAGTCACTCGGGTCAAATTCCAGCATGGCATCATCGGTATGTAAATCCACCAGCCGATAATCTGTCATGCTCCAGTCTAATGTGTGGAAATCTTCTGCATCAAAATCGTGAATCGCCGCTTGAATATAAACATTACCCGCATCGGAAAATACTTGCGAGGTAATCACATCATTTTGCATAACGGTTAAGGTAACGTCGGGTTCGCTATTGCCTAAGTCTGTTGTACTCGCCAATAAAGCGGTGCCTGCAGAGTAGTTCAAACTTGCATCAGCGGTGAATATTTTATAATGATAATCCGTATTACGCGTTAACCCCGAAACAACCGTATTACTCCCTGCCCCCGCATATACGACAACAGCATTACCCCATTGATCCCCCGCGTTATAACTCACGGTATCGTTCGGTGCCGACATCACATCAATCGCCGACTGTAAAATGATCGCCCTGTAAAAATCTTCGCTGGGATTATTCCAGCTTAATTCAATACTTTTGTCGGCGACAGCCGCGAAAAAATCAGAAGCTTCAACAGGTGGCTCCGTATCAATACTATCGGGTTCATGTAGCCCGCTCGCGGTTAATTGAATATCAGCGCACGACTGATAACCCGACTCCCAGACTCTTAATGTGCAATCTTTACACTCAACATCAGGTAGCCTAATGGTTGCATTATTAAAACCCGCAACCGCAGCCGTTTCAAATAAGAGGTTGTCTTCAAACCCTAGATCTTTTTCAGGCGAGAATTCAATCCGTACGGTATTACCATGCTTAACCGCCACATTATAAGTCACCGAAATGCGCGCACCGGACTTAAAAACAGCCGGTGAATCACCTCGAGTACCGCAGTTTCTGGGCTGAACATTGCCGTTAGCATCCCAATAGATATGAGAGTGGGCATGCACAGCCGGCATGAGCAACGCTCCGGTGATTAGTGTCTTTTTTATCATTGTCATATTGCATAACCCTTAGTCATTACTGGCTCCGCACACAAATTGCCCGCTAGCACTTGTACCCTATAGTCATCTCAGGATGCGAGTGCGCCGATAAGTTGGTGCCACCTACCTAGAACACTTCAGATCAAAAACTCCTCATACATCCCCTGAGAATAAGCCGCCTTCATAGAATAAAATGTCAAATAGCGCTACTGCTCACCCGCAAGAAAGCTGCTGGCGGGGCGAGGGTGCATGTATTTAATCGCCAATTTGCCTCAACCATTATGCCGGTCGGTCACGTATAGTGCCCTGCAGGCTAAGGGTCGTGCACTAAAGGTATAAGCCGCGCATGCGGCGAGTAAGAGCCGAGAAAACAACCAGGGAACCCTTATCGTACAGGGGATTCCCAATAAGCTAATTTTTCATTCTTGGGGGATGTATGCGTACCATTGGATTCTTTGTGTTGGTTATTGCTTTAGCGGCCGTAGGTTGGCGCTATTACAGCTCTAGTGATGCAGGACAACGGCAAAATCGAGCACCGGGTGTAGTGCTTTACGTTGTCACGGAGCAAACCATGACACAAAGCCTACAAGCCATTGGCACTACACAGTCCCTTGAGTCGATCGAGCTAACCAGCACCATTACCGAACGCGTGACGGCACTCCCGATGCAAGAAGGGCAATTCGTTAAGCAAGGTACTGCGTTAGTTGAGCTAGAAAAAGCCGAAGAGCTAGCACTGCTAAAGGGGGCTCAGATTGAGCTAACCGAGCAACTGCGAGAATACGCGCGGATTGAAGACCTTGTACGACAAAAATCAATTCCATCCTCTGAACTTGATAGCCGACAGTCATCAATTGAGCTCGCGCGGGCACGCATTGCCGAAGTCAATGCGCGTTTGGCAGAACGTCAATTACTCGCACCTTTTGATGGTGTACTTGGATTACGCAATCTCAGCGTGGGAGCACTAGCGCGGCCTGGCGACATTATTACCACGCTTGATGCTATCGAAAATTTATATATTAATTTTGATGTTCCAGAAAAGCATTTACGCTTGATGACGCCAGGAAAAACCGTAAGCGCACACAGCGCAGCCTACCCCAATGAAGGTTTTACCGGTGTGATAGAAACTCTCGACTCTCGAGTAGACCCCATTAGTCGCAGTATTAGAGTACGCGCCACGCTCGCTAACGGTGAGCATAAGCTACTCCCAGGAATGCTGTTAACACTCGATATTATCAACCAACAGAGACAGGCATTATTGGTCCCCGAGGAAGCTGTTTTTATGCGTGGCGACCAACACTTTGTTTATACCGTGGATGAAAACAACATCGCTAACGAAACGGCCATCACCATTGGTGAGCGACAAAAAGGCCAAGTAGAAATTATAGAAGGGCTCAATAGTGGCTCCAATATTGTTTTACAAGGGCTACTAAAAGTAAAACCCGGTATAGAGGTCGCGCCGCAAGTAGAAGAGTGGCGGAGTAAAGCCGCATGATCATCACAGATATATCCGTTAAACGCCCTGTTTTTGCCTCCGTTATTAGCCTATTAATCTTAGCCTTTGGCTTGGTCGCTTTCGATCGCTTACCCTTGCGGGAATACCCCGATATCGATGCCCCCGTTATTACCGTTGATACGACCTATCGCGGAGCGGCAGCAGCGGTCGTCGAACGTAGAATTACTAAGGTTATCGAAGATAGAATTTCCGGTATTGAAGGCATTAAAAATATTGTCTCACGCAGCCAAGATGGCCGCTCAAGAGTGAGCATTGAATTTAATATTAACCGCGATATCGATGGCGCGGCTAACGATGTACGTGACCGGGTTGCGCGGGTACTCGAAAATTTACCGGCTGATGTCGACCCCCCAGAAGTCTCCAAAGCGGGCGCCGATGACGACACAATCATGTGGTTTAACTTGGTAAGCGACCGCATGAATTTACTGGAACTTACCGACTATGCCAATCGCTACCTTATCGATCGATTTAGCGTCTTAGATGGCGTTGCACGGGTACGTATTGGTGGCGGATTAGATTATGCCTTACGCATATGGTTGGATCGCAACGCCTTGGCGGCACGTAATTTAACCGTAACCGATGTAGAACAAGCACTACGCCGAGAAAACATAGAGCTACCCGCTGGCAGCGTAGAGTCCGAACAGCGCCAATTCACGGTAAGATTAGAGCGCGCTTATCGCACGCCAGAACAAATGTCTGAAATCGTCATAACCAAAAACAATAATTACCTTGTGCGCTTAGGTGATGTTGCACGCATTGAGCTCGGCGCAGAGGAACACCGTAAATCATTTAGAGGAAATGGCGTACCCATGGTAGGCGTGGGCATTACCAAGCAGTCGACAGCCAATACTTTAGATGTTGCACGCGCGGCACGCGCACTACTCGACGATGTTAACGAAGATCTTCCTCAGGGCACCCAGTTATTGCGCAGTTACGATAGCTCAGTATTTATTGAGCAATCGATTAAAGAAGTTTATCAAACACTCTTCATTGCCATGACCTTAGTGATTATTGTCATATTCCTGTTCCTTGGTGACGTGAGAGCAACCTTAATTCCAGCCGTCACAGTTCCCGTTTCGCTAATGGGGACGTTTATTGTTTTATTTATGCTGGGCTTCACCATTAACTTACTGACCTTACTCGCGATGATTTTAGCGATTGGAATGGTCGTTGATGATGCCATCGTAATGCTCGAAAATATTCACCGCCGCATTGCCGAAGGCGAAACTCCGCTAGTGGCTGCCTTCTTAGGAGCAAGGCAGGTTTCTTTTGCGGTTATTGCTACAACCGCGGTTTTGATATCGGTTTTTTTACCGATCACTTTTTTAGAAGGTGACCTAGGTAAACTCTTTACAGAATTTGCTGTTGCCATGTCTGCGGCTGTTGCTTTTTCATCGATTATTGCTTTATCGCTATCACCGATGATGTGTTCAAAATTACTCAAACCACAGCATAAACCTAGCCGTGTAACAATGATTGTCGATAAAGTATTAAGCAGTCTACGTCATCAATACCAAGCGTTTTTAACACGCAGCATTAAAAAACCTATTATGACAATAGTGACGTTAGTCTTATCTCTGGGCGCTTGCTTTTGGCTGTTTAAACATGTGCCAAGTGAGTTCACTCCCAAAGAAGATCGTGGTGCATTTTTTGTTATGGTATCGGCACCAGAAGGTTCTAGTTTTAAATACTCAAAAGAATATATGGATGAAATAGAAAAACGTTTAATGCCAATGGTCGATTCTGGCGAAGTGAAACGCTTACTGATTCGCACACCGCGAAGTTTTGGCAGCACCGCCGATTATTCCGGCGGCTTTGTGATTATTGTTTTAGAAGACTGGGCCGATCGACGCTCCGCATTTACCATCATGGGCGATGTGCGTAAACGGCTTGGCGACTTAGCCGGTGTACGCGCCTTCCCTGTAATGCGACAGGCACTTGGGCGGGGCTTTGGTAAACCGGTGCAACTGGTTATTGGCGGCAGTAATTATGAAGAACTCGCGGCCTGGCGGGATATCATGATTAAAGAAGCCAGCAACAATCCTCGACTTATCGGCCTAGACCACGATTTTAAAGAAACAAAACCACAAGTATTGGTCAATATCGATACTCAACGAGCAGCCGACTTAGGCGTAAGCGCACAAGAAATTGGCAATACCCTATCCACAATACAAGGGTCACGCCGTGTAACGACCTATTTAGATAGGGGGGAAGAATACGACGTTATTATTGAAGGGGAACGCACGCAGCAAAACACCCCCATGGATATGGCCAACATCTATGTACGCAGCCGAAATACTGACAAGTTAATTCCCCTTGATAGTGTTGTTAATATTAAAGAAGGAGCCGACGCCAATTCGCTCAACCGATACAACCGCATGCGCGCAATTACGCTAGAAGCCAATCTCGCCGAAGGCTACACCCTGGGTGAAGCAATTACTTATTTAGAAGCGTTAGCCAAACAGTACCTTCCGGCAGAAGCGGTCATCAGCTTTAAAGGGCAATCTCAAGACTTAAGAGATAGCGGACAATCAATCTATTTTATTTTTGCTCTCGCGCTAATCGTCGTATTTTTGGTGTTAGCCGCGCAATTTGAAAGCTACATTCACCCCTTTATCATTATGCTTACAGTACCGCTTGCGATTATGGGTGCACTGATTGGTCTATATGTATTTGGGCAATCGCTGAATATTTATTCGCAAATTGGCATTATTATGTTGGTTGGCTTGGCAGCTAAGAATGGCATTCTCATTGTTGAATTTACAAATCAGCTACGCGATAAAGGGATAGCCTTTGACGAAGCTATTATTACTTCGGCGGGGCAGCGTTTGCGCCCTATTATTATGACGGCGATTACTACAGCATTTGGGGCATTGCCACTGGTAATGTCTTCTGGAGCTGGAGCAGAAACGCGCACCGTTATTGGGATCGTTGTATTAACCGGAATTATTGCAGCGACTTTTTTCACCCTAACGATAGTGCCGATTATGTATCACTTACTGGCAAAGCATACTAGTTCACCAAAACAACTCGAAATACGGCTAGAGCAAGAGATGAAAAAATCCTCGGTAAAAGATTAATCGCAAGGATTCAATAAATCTCTAGAACACTGCGAATTTTCTTTTTATCCAGCGGTTTCGGCAGGTGCCCTGTTGCACCTGCCGCCAAGCATAACGACTTATGCTCAACATCTATATTGCTTGTGACCATATAGATAGGCTTAATAAAGCCCCCTTCTCGTAATTTTTGCGTCGCCTCCAGCCCCCCCATAACCGGCATTTCCATGTCCATAAAAATAAGATCAACCGCGGCACTCTCTACTTTTAGTAAAGCCTCTTCACCATTTTTCGCCTGAAGTACCGTCAGGGTTTCGCTGTAACTTTTTATTTGCCGAATCAAAATCATAGAGTTAATTTCATCATCATCCACCACTAAAATATTTTTGAGTTTCGATGAAGCCGGCTTCAGCACATGTGTTAGTAATAAGTATAATTTCTCCCTATCTATGGGCTTTTCAACCACATCGATAAAGCCTGACTGAAAGTA
>NZ_CEXWTU010000205.1:0-9064 GCF_982758155.1 Marinagarivorans sp.
CTGTTGAGGAAGCAGGAGGCAAGTATTATTGGATAAAGTATTTTTTCCTCGGCCTCTATACAAGAATAATTAATGAATCAGGTAGCCCGGCAGTTATAGCTCCCGGCCCACATCCCAGCCCAAAATCTGCATAGGCGTTCCATTGTATTCGCATTCGAATGTAATGTTGGGCGAACAAGATTTAGCCATTAGGCATTCAAAGCTACGCTTTTTATTGCTCGCTTCGCAATCACTACACCACACAAAAAATCATGCTTCGTAGGCCGTAACTAAAGCATTAGCGCCACTAGAATTCGAGAATCATTCTATGATAAAAAATATTTTCATTTCTGCTTTATTCATTTATGCACCGCTTTGCCTTTCAGCTAACGAAAAGAGTCCATCACCGTCAATAGATACAGGTAAAAGAATCTTAGACATTGTAAATAGCGAGGATCATTCAAGCTTTGCAGGGGTGGTATTTGTTGCCGTTAAAGGAAAAGTAATTATTAATCTCGGCGTAGGCAAATCAGATATTGACCATGCAATACCATTCTCAAGTAATACTCTAATTGACATTGGATCTATCACCAAGCAATTCACTGCCAGTGCAATTCTTAAACTTGAAATGCTAGGGAAATTATCTACACAAGATAAAGCAAGTCGTTATATTCCATCACTACAGGGAGCATTAAAAAACGTAACAATCCACGAATTACTAACGCACACTTCGGGAATAACAGAAGATACTGGTGGTGACTACGAAAAAATTACCGCCGTGGGATTGGTTAACCACTTGAACCAGATGCAACTCAGCTATTCATCTGGATCTCATCATTATTCAAACTTAGGATATAGCTTGCTAGCACTGATCGTTGAAACCGTGAGCGGTGAACCTTTAGACAAATTTTTAGCGCTTGAGCTCTTTACGCCGATTGGAATGCTAAAGACAGGATACACTCACCCTAACTACAACGACAAAGAGGTTAGCCACGGCTATTTAGATGGGAAAGACTGGGGCTACCCTCACAAGAAAAACTGGACAGAAAGCGGGCCATATTGGAACTTAAGAGGAAACGGAGGAATGTTAAGTACTGCGGAAGATATGTATAAATGGCACAACGCTTTACGTAATAAAAAACTCCTTTCTGATACTGCAACAGAAAAGTTATTTGCAATGCATGTAAGAGAATACCCTGGCACTGAAAGTTATTATGGCTACGGTTGGGTTACGGAAATTTTACCGAACAATAAAAAGGTGATTTGGCACAACGGAGGAAATGGGATTTTCAGCGCTGACGTTCGGTACTACCCATCATCAGACATTTTCTACTTTATTGCTGGTAATCGCTCTGATGTCGAAGTTTACGACATGTCAGATAAAATTAACGAATTGGTATCACAATTGTAGGCATAGAGCTGTGAGCCAGGCAGACTGAAGCCCCCCCGCCCATACAAGCCAGCATGCGAACTCACAAACTGGAACAAGACACATAAGGCTAGACATTAATGGAGGGGGAAATAAGGCCGCTGCGCACAGCGGCCCAAAAATCAGTTAGGCTCAAAAAAACATTACCCCAAACACCTAGAAATAAAAAACGCCCCCAAAAACAACTCATAACTAAAATATTTTTTCGAACCCCATCACAAAAACAAAAGTAATCATTTCTACCTGCAAATGTAATCAAAAAATACCGCGCTGGCAATCATAATACAAATATAACAACTTTAGCTGTAAATATTCACACCCAAGCACCTCAAAAATACACACATCATTATCTTTTCTCGCATTTAGAGAAACACCCCCCAAGAAAACAGCGCAACAAGAATAAGCGATCTCACTCTCACTTCAATTTGAAATATATAGCCACGCCTGCTGAATTGTGAACCGCCGAGAATAGAGCTACTCTGGCAACGTGATCAGAAATAAATAAATCACTATCAAGATGATTATTATTTTTCATTACAAATTATTATTTTAAATTATCAAAAGATACTAAAAAAATAAACGGGGAAATTTTAATACTACACGCAATATAATTTTAAAATTTAACTCTCCAAAAACGACATCCTTTGAGAGAAAATAACTATGAATAAAATTTTATCGGGTTGCCTATCATCCTGCCGAATACTCTTGCTATGTACTGTGGGGTTATTAGCAACATTGACTAACGCTCAAACAATCACCAACAATGCTGAAGGCTATCATGATGGCTTTTTCTATTCATTCTGGAGTGAAGGTGGCGGTACAGCAACGTTCACCTTTAAAGATAATGGGCGATATGCATCTTCATGGACAGACATTCAAAATTGGGTTGGCGGTAAAGGATGGAAACCTGGAGGAAGAAAAACAGTAAAATATTCCGGTAGCTACAATGCAAAAGGTACAAGCTATCTTGCCCTATACGGGTGGACGAAGAATCCACTGGTTGAATACTATATCGTCGAAAACTGGGTTGACTACAACCCGAGTACAGGTTCCACACGATTAGGCACAATCAATAGTGACGGCGGAACTTACGACATCTACCGAACGAAACGTGAAAACAAACCTTCAATTATTGGTAATGCAACGTTTTATCAATATTGGAGTATTCGCCGCGACAAAAGAAGTAGCGGTGTTATTACATCGGGGAATCACTTTGATGCATGGGCTCGTAGCGGCTTACAACTAGGCGATTTCGATTACATGGTTATGGGCACAGAAGGTTTTGGCGGTAACAATGTACAAGCAAGGCAAGGTGTCAGTGGTAATTCGGATATCACGGTGAGCGAAATCACAGGCAGCACAAACAACAATAACAATAACAACAATACAAACAATAACAGCAATACGGGAAGTGGTTCAAATACAATTATTGTACGCGCCAAAGGAACAACAGGCGGTCAATCGATCACCCTGAAAGTTAATAATAAAAATGTTGCCACATGGGCACTAACTACAGGCCATAAAGACTATACCGCCAAGACAAACCTGAGCGGCGATATATTAGTTGATTATACCAACGATCAAAATGGTGGCGATGCCATTATTGATTACATTAAAGTTAATGGTTTGATACGCCAAGCTGAAAACCAAAGCTACAATTCTGGCGCCTGGGCAAACGGAAGATGCGGAGGAGGCTCTAACACAGAATATATTCACTGCAATGGCGCAATTGGCTTTGGCAAAGTGAGCGCTACTAACGACACCACAAGCAATAATAATACGAACAACAATAACAATAACAACACTAATGGAACTTCAGTACCCACATCGCCAGTTAGATTACAAGCAAGGCATTCAGGGAAGTGCTTAGACGCTGCTGGTAATCAAGGCAGTAACGGTACCAACATACAACAATATGCATGCGGTAATGGTAATAACCAAAAGTGGTCTTTTTATTCAAAAGGTGGGGACTGGTATGAAATCAAGTCACAAACTAGTGGGCGCTGCTTACAAATAGCCGATAGTTCAAACAACGATGGCGCCAATGCAGAACTCTATGATTGTTACGGCGGCAATCACCAACAATATAAACTTGCCCCTACAAACTCTGGTTATTTCACACTAAAATCTAAAGGCAGTGGTAGCTGCGTTGATGTGAGCGGGGCATCAACCAACAATGGCGCTAACATTCATCACTGGGCATGTTATGACGGCACCAACCAGCAGTTTAAATTTAACTAAACATTAAATTAGCATTTCGCATTACGACCCAAGTAGTAATGCGAGATGCTTACTTTTCAAAATCCCCACTCCCCCCATTTTTCCGCCTCAACATTACACTTCAAAATATTAGCGTAATTACAGTAAGCCATTATGTAGACCTAAAATTAATTCAAGTTCGATGAATTTAAATGTCACCTCAATACTTTAATCGTCAATTAATCCTCTTTTTTTAACCACTAAGCGACCGATAAATGCATTAACTAATACAGTGATTCCAAGGTGACTAATTGAGCCGACCACAGCTTACGTAATCTATACATATGAAAAACTTGGAGCGGGTACATTTCGTGTGTTACCGCTAACAAAAGGAGGCTTTACTTTCATTACTGTGTATTTATTTATGCTAGTATCCTCACCTTAATTATTAGTATGCTTAGCCATATTTATAGATGCGATCAAGCGGTAATTATCATAATCTATATAGTTTCCGAAGACTATAGCTGCACGATTAAGGAATGCTTTTGTGATAATTATAAATTCACTACATTGGCTGTATCGTGTAACGCGCCTATCAAGTGTTAATTTAAAGATAAATTAAAGGTAAATTAAAAATGAAAATTTCATATTTTCTCAATGCAAGTGTTGTAGCTTTAGCCGCTACGCTTGCGGGTTGTGGCGCAGGGGATGGCGGAAAAACCGACGCTATTGTAAGTAGCTCCCTGAATAACTCTTCAAGCAGTTCATTGAGTAGCTCTTTGAACAACTCTTCAATTAATCCATTAAGTAGCTCTTTGAATAACTCATCCAGCAGCTCTTTAAGTAGCTCGGGAAGTGATGACCTTGAAGAACGTATTATTAATGGCGGGCTTGAAGACGACGAAACCGATGCAACACAACTAACGGGCGGCTGGGCACTGTTTGACAGCAAAGAGGGCCTTGATGCTATCGCTACGATTAAAGTGGTTGAGTCTGCTGAAGGTGAGAATACACACACAGGCACTAAAGCCATTGGTGCAACGGTTGAACAAGTGGGTAACCAGCCTTGGGCTATTGAAATAGCCTATGAAGATATCCTTGTTGAGCCGCTTGCCCAGTATGAGGTTCTTTTTTGGACCAAGGGGCCTGCAGGTGCTTCTATTAATGTTTCTGTGGGAACTCCGGCACCAACGTTTACACAACGTTCGTCGGTAAGCGTTACTCTTACTGGCGATTGGCAGGAAATTAAATTGGCCGTTGTTGCAACAAGCACAGACAATTTACTACGCCTAGCAACACATTTATCGTACGTGGAAAATGAAGGCTTAGATATTTACTTTGATGACTTATCCTTTAAGCGCCTTGGTGAAATTGATCATACCGAAGTGACGGCAACTAGCTTAAAGGCACTTAGCCCTAATGGTATGCCAATTGGTGTGGCCGTACCGGCGGGCGCGGGTTTTGGTAATAATATTTTAAACAGTACAGATCGGCAAACCGTTGTAACGCAGCACTTTAGCCAGCTAACAGCTGAAAATATCATGAAACCACTCTATATGCATCCGGCGCAGGATACATATACTTTCGGGGATGCTGATGACTTGGTTCAATTTGCCAAAGATAACGACATGACGGTTCACGGGCATGTTTTTATTTGGTACAACCAAATTGCAAGCTGGATGGAAAACTTTAACGGCACCCGTGATGAGTGGATAACAATGCTCGAAGAGCACGTTACAACAGTGGCAACGCATTTTGAGGAAGAAGGCGATAACGATACGGTAACCTCCTGGGATGTTGTCAATGAGGCCTTTATGGAAGACGGCACTTACCGCGGCGAAGCAGGAACAGGCACCTCGGTTTGGTATGAGAACATCGGCAAAGAGCATCTAGAGCTTGCATTTGTAGCGGCGCGCGCAGCAGACCCCGATGCCGACCTGTACTATAACGACTACAACTTAATTTGGAGTAACGATAAATTGGGTGCTGTTGTGAATATGGTTACGGACTTCCAAGTGCGCGGCATCCCGATTGATGGCATTGGCTTTCAGTCTCATATCGCTTATAACGCCCCAGACATTGCCACGATTAAGCGGCAGTTCCAAAAAGCTGTAGACCTTGGCATTAAGGTAAAAATCACTGAATTAGATGTCCGAATGAATCAAAATAAAGACCGCACTTCACTAACGGGACTTATGGCGGAACAGCAAAAAGGATATTACCGTGACGTGGTAAAAGCTTACTTTGAGATTGTACCTGTTGACCAACGTGGCGGCATTTCGGTTTGGGGGATTATCGACGGAGACAGTTGGCTGCCAAATTTATGGGGCGTTCCAGATTGGGCCTTGTTGTTCTTTGATAATTTTGAACCTAAACCGGCCTTGCAAGGTTTTGCTGATGGCCTAACTGAATCCCAGTAGCGATCAAGCCTTAAGCAGGCTATAAAGCAAGCTGTAAAAACCGTAACCATGGCAACATGTTTACGGTTTTTTTATGCACCAAACTTAGTGCAACACGCATGTAAACGTAAGTGCTCGCATAACAAATCACTGCTCTATAAAAATCTGCTGTGTACATTTCAAACCAATGGTCAAACGTAAATTATTTGCATTAGGGGCAAGGCAACACATTAACATGTCCAGAAACGTTTACTTCTCATCTCACTAAAGATCGGGTGCTCCCCTATATTGTGTTCATTGATTTTTCGCTGTAAATTTGAATATCAAAAATACCATTAGAGGAAATGTCGTGATAAATCACGTAGTATTGCTAAATTGGATTACAGGCGTTGACGAAAAAAAGATAGAAGAGATTACTATCGGATTTTCTGAATTATCAAAAAATATAACCGAAATAGCTGACTATAGTTACGGGCCTAATATGGGCCTATCCGGCTCTAATTTTCAATACGCTTTAGTGGCTAAATTTAGAAGCTTGGAGGATTATCAGGTATACACCACACACAAGCTGCACCTTTCATTTATGGCAAGGCTGACAAACCCGATTGTGAGCTCTTATGGCGCAGTACAATATGAATCTTAACGTGGAAGTTACAGCGATAACTTGCAGCCTATCGTTAACAGCATTAAATATGCCTATGAAATAGACATGGAAGAACACCTAAAAATAAGCGGCTACCCCATACGTTATTATTACCCTAGAAACGTAGTTGATAGCCAAAAAAATGCGTGCTCCCTTGGTGTCCATGGCGTGCAGTAAAAATGTGTAGTCACCTCATTGGTGGTGAGTCATTTTTATCGCGCGCCTGATGCGCCCAGGGGATGGTAGACGTTGATGGCTTAATGCGGCTTCTAGGGTTATGAGCCAACCGCCCCTTTTGCGCAGTTATTTCATTGGTTGCGCTCTTGGTTTTTTAAAATAACAAGCGCCATTAATAATGCAGGGTTATGCGACCAAGACTTAATGCTTAACTGGAAAATTTCAGTCTCTTTACTGGTAAGCCCCGCAAAAATCACCTGAATAAGCTTAAGCACTGAATTCCCCTTAGGCCCTGCTGGCCGTTTAAATTCAGCCAAACAATCCCCGTTCTCACCCTCAATCGAAAACTCATTCGGATCCAGTCCTGCCATATTTTTCATCAAGGCCTTACCGATTCCGGCAGGGTCAACCACTTTTGCCAACAGCTGTTTTTCGGTATCCAGTAAACGATCGCCCACAATGTAGCCCACAAGCTCTTGGTCCGCATTATGCACCTCAATGCAGCGCTCACCCACTTGCCGTTTTTGCTCGAAGATTAAAGACTGACGCTCATCCACTAAGTCTGTTATTTGCGTTGTCTGTAAAGCACCTAAGTCAGAAAAGTAATCGCATTGATAGCGCTCTGTTTGCTTAGACAACACATGATAACTTTCGTGATAGCTCGGGGTAGGACGCAACTCGTGCTGGGTGTACGAGTATATTTTAAAGTCCGCCATAACAACTCCTTAATAGTCACTTCGCTGTTTCGGCAAGCCTAAAAAATCTATGCCCACGGCAGCATGCTAACCATAGTGGCCCGAAAAACATTGGGCACTATAGACTTTAGCTCGCCACGCAAAACAGTGTACTTAACGCGTCCCTTATACGGAGTAACTAGCGGTACAACCGCCACAAGATAACGATAGCCTTGCTATAATTCTTGTCGTTAAGCCCTTAACCGTCAAGGCCGTAGCCTCAAAAAAACCAAGGCGTATTTCGCCGCGATCGACTCAGTATTTAACCCGACCAACACCCTTGCTATTAAGCTCAACACGCAATACAGTTAACATTACACACCTCAAAATTCGGTCGATTCTTATGCTTTTATTGCCTTTGGGTTTAATGCTCGTGCTTATTGCAGCGCTATCGATTAGCTTCCCCCAGTTGTGTCACGCTCTAAAAACGGATGATACTGAAAACTGGAAGCGTCTTGGCTCACCCAATGGCATCGCCGTTGCTGATCTTGGCCAATCTGCCAGTGTTTTTAGCTGGGTGCTTAACCACGGTTACGAGAGCTCAACCAGCGATACCGTTAACCGCCTGGGCCAACAAGCCTTGCAGCGCGCGCTAATGGCTAAGTATGCGATGCTAGCCGGCGTGATTATGATTGTTGTGGGCTTCTTTTCAGCGCTATTAGGCTTTTAACCCCCCACCCATACCCGCCTTATACTCAGCCCCCGAAGCCAGCAACTTGCTGGCTTTTTGTGTTGGAAATAGGCTTGACCTAGGGGCTAGAACACCGAAATTATCATGCTCCAGCAATAGAAGCATCACAGGCCAATAACACAGTGCTTCACACGCTGTAATGTACTGTAATAGCCATCAAGGTCTTCGCGCGGCACAATCGCTGTACTTTACTCACCAGCTGTCTCACCAGCAATATCGCGAGCCTATGCACATGACAACAGCCCTAAATGCCATACAAAAAGTCTACGCACTCAGTACTTTAGCCGGTACGCCTTCTGGCAAGCACGGCACTCCAGCCGAGTTAGAAGCCTATGCGCAAAAAATTATTACTGCGACCCTAGCCAACCCTGCTATTCAAACGCTCATCGGCCAGTGGGATCTGGCATGGGGGCCAGCGGTTTACCAGGCCCCCGGATCGGATGTTGCCGATAACGCTTTTTATATTGTGCAAAATAAAGTAACACCCAGCGAGTTTGTTATTGCGATTTCGGGTACTAATCCTATCTCACGCTACGGCTGGATTGACGAAGATTTTTTAATAAACCCACTGCAACCCTGGCCTTTTGGCGATACATCACAAAACGCCGATGTGAAAATTTCCAACGGTACCCATATTGGGCTAACCGTATTGTTAGCCCTTAAAAACGCCAATCAAAAAACGGCTTTAGATTATTTAGCCTCGCAAACCAGCACCCTAGGTGCATTAAACATTACCGTTACCGGGCATAGCCTAGGCGGCGCATTATCGCCGGCCATGGCCCTTGCAATGCACGGTTTGCAAAACACACCCAC
>NZ_CEXWTU010000206.1:0-8923 GCF_982758155.1 Marinagarivorans sp.
ATCCAACCGCTCAGGAGAAACACCTTCTCCTGCTGGCGCGCCACCCAAAGAAACCTCACTTTCACCCTCAACCGACTCTAGCTCCAGCTCAGTATCAAGTACTGGCTCTGGCTCTGATTCTGGTTTCGGCTCAATGAGTTGTTGCGGTATTTCTCGCTCATGCGATAGAACCTCGGCTTGTGCAGCAACGTCATCAAAAGGTTTCTCTGCCAGTGCGGCAATAAATTCATCAAGGCGTGCTGCAACAGAATAATCAACATAACTGTGCTCACTCTTAACGCGACAACTCCCTCGCGCCAAAGCGGCGTCATCATGAATTGCATCAGGGGCAATAACTTGCGGCGCATAATCGCGGTAAGCACTCGCGTCCTCGGGGTGAAGATACAATGCAATATTTTTTTCAACGGGGGGCAACGCTTCTAAAGCACGGTCCACCACAGCAATAATTTTGCGCGAATCCAACTGTAGCTCTTCCTGAAGAATATGTTTAGCGAGCCCAAGCGCCAAATCTAACGTGGTATCGGCCAAGGCTTTTTGTTGATGCTCCAGCGGCGCAAACAAAGATTCACACACCCCATGAAGATTCTGCCCCTGCTCCTTCAGCCACTGCCCATGCTCGCTCTCAGCTTGCTCTGTACCTGCCTTAATACCTTCACCGTATCCAGCTTTGCGCCCATCAAGCTTTCCCTGCCCCAAACCTTCGGCATAGCCCTTATTAAA
The DNA here is from genome assembly GCF_982758155.1 of Marinagarivorans sp. NCBI lineage: Bacteria > Pseudomonadati > Pseudomonadota > Gammaproteobacteria > Cellvibrionales > Cellvibrionaceae > Marinagarivorans > Marinagarivorans sp. Next base: position 721 of record NZ_CEXWTU010000206.1, read on the forward strand.
TCCATCCTGCTCTGCCGCTTGCGTTATTTCTTCCAACTGCTGCGCGGTTATACCCTTAACCTTTTCAAGCTCCAACGCCTCAATATCTTCACTAACCGCTGGCCGCTCTGGCGCTGCACGCTTACTTTGCTCCGATTTATTTTTGCCTGCTTGTGTTTTTCTTTTACGTTGCTCGTCGCCGTTAATAACCGTGCCATTAACTTCAGGAAGTAACCACGACTTTGCACTCGCAATACTTTCGAATGGGATGCGACCAGGAGGCTTAGCGCTCATTAAACCATTGCCTCACCACCGCCACCCAACGAGAGATCACCGGCATCAGCCATGCGACGGCAAATCGCCAAAATTTCTCGCTGCGCCGTTTCTACTTCTGATAATTTAACAGGCCCTTTGGCCTCTAAGTCATCACGCATAAGCTCAGCCGCTCGCTTAGACATATTGCCAAACACCTTATCCTGTAGATCTTCGTCTGCACCTTTTAATGCGGTAATTAATAACTCGGAAGAAACTTCGCGCAAGATGGCTTGAATACCGCGATCGTCGACATCTTTTAAATTTTCGAAAACAAACATGAGATCAGCTATTTGCGTACCCATGTCTTCATCCACCTCTTTAATGGACTCCATTAATTCGTTGGACATAGCACTATCCAAATTATTAACAATTTCTGCGGCCGTTTTGTAGCCACCAATATCTTTCGTTTGCGAGCCGGCATTACCAGAGAATTGCTTCTCGAGGATATCGTTAAGCTCCTGCAGCGCACTGGGCTGCACGGTATCCAATGAAGCGACGCGCATCATTACATCTAGCCGAACCTTTTCAGGAAAATACGCCAATATTTCGGCCGACTGATCGGCATCCAAATACGCCATAACAATGGCTTGAATTTGCGGATGCTCGTTGCGAATAATATCGGCAATAGAGCGCGCCTCCATCCACTTGAGCGTATCTAAACCCGTGGTATTACCGCCCATTAAAATACGGTCAATTAACCCGCTCGCTTTATCCGAACCCAGCGCCGTCACCAGCATATTGCGGATGTACACATCTGAGCCCATCCCCAAACCTGTTTGCGTTCGCACCTCATCCATAAAGTTCGCAATAACAACCTCTACCTCATATTGCTGCACGTTTTTTAGCTGGCTCATGGCCGTCCCTAAACGCTGAACCTCTTTAGGCCCCATATGCTTCAGGACTTCCGCTGCGGTCGTCTCACCCAGCGACATTAATAAAATAGCCGCCTGATCCAGTTTCGGCAGATTAACTTTTTTGGCCTCTTCTGGCGCTTTAGGTGGCATTATTAATCCTCGGCATTATTCTTCGTTAATCCAGCGTTTAATCACCTGAGCAACCCGACCAGGATCTTCTGCCACCAACCCCTTCACAGAATTAAGTTGTTGCTCATAGCTTTCTTCTGGGCTTGGCAACGCCATCGCATCACCACCTGTCAGCGTGACCGTTTCATCACTCAGCGAATCAAAAGAATCGACACCCGCCGCCTGCAGTGCGGCCAACTCTTTAGCCTCATCATCGGCTCGCGCCTTCAAACCCGACTGTGCCAAACTTTTCAGCACAGGGCGTAATAGGCCAATAATAAGAAGGCCGATAATAAAGACTCCGGCCAATTGTTTAGCGAGCGTTTTGAACCACGCGGTTTGATACCATTGAATGGAGTAATCCATGGCATCCATACCGGCCACAAAAGACTCATTCAGAATATTGACGCTATCCCCCCGCGCCGCCGAAAATCCCACCGCATCGCGCACTAAAATCGCAACACGCTCTAACTCGTCCTCGGTCCATCGCGTACGCACCAGCTCACCGGTTTCGGGGTTTGGTTGCATTTTGTCATCAATCACTACCGCCACCGACAATCGACGCACGCGACCTTTTTCGTGTTTGGTATAGCTCACCGTACGATCGAGTTCGTAATTTCGCACTGCTTGTTTACGGGAATTTGACGGACTAGCCGCGCCACCACCATCTTTACCGTTAGCCACTTCCGGTGCCGTACCGCCATCCGGCGGCTGATTGGTTAGCGCACCAGGAATCCCCATTGGCCCGCCAGCACCTTTGCGTACCTCCTCTACCGTTTGCTCGCTGCGTATAGCCGGTAAATCGGGGTTGAACGATTCCTCGGCCTGCTCAATTTCTGTAAAATCTAAATCTGCCGCTATCTCAGTTTTAAAATTACCATCACCAATAATCGGGGTTAGCAACCTGCGCACGCGCAAAATAATATCGTTCTCAACTTTTTTGGTGTAATCCAAATGCTGAGCAGCAATAACAAGCCTTTCGTCCTCCACCCCAACAGATAACAAGTTCCCCTTTTGATCTACAACCGTGACATTTTCGATTTTCAATTCAGGAATACTTGAAGCGACTAGATTGGCAATACCCTGCACCTGACGATTTTCAATGTTGCGACCGGGGAATAGATCTAAAAATACGGATGCCGATGGCTCACGGCCATCGCGAACAAAAACAGAAGCCTTAGGAATAGCCAAATGGACTCTTGCGCCGCGAATAGAGTTAATACTGGAGATGGTGCGAGAAAGCTCGCCTTCAAGGCTTCGTTTATAGCGTGCAGACTCCATAAACTGACTGGTACCAAGAGGTTGCTCTTGATCCAACAATTCAAAACCCACAGATTGATTACCGGGAATACCGCGCTCGGCCAACTTTAAACGCGCCTGATGAATCTTATCGGCCGAGACCAATAACGTGCCGGTTTTAGGGTCGACCTTATAAGCGATCTCATTAAAATCCAGCACCTCACCAACTTCGCTGCTATCCAGTCGATCTAAGCTACCGTACAAAGGCTTGTAATCATCACCTTGCGTCCACAGCACAACAGCAAAACCAATGGCCACGCTGGCGGCAATGCCCACCATCAAACCAGCCTGTCGCACTAAATTAAGATTATTAAAACCCTCAATTAAATCGCTTTTAACGCCGCTGGATTTAACTTGTACTGTCTCGCCGGTTGCCGTTGCCATTTAACGCTACCTCACACCATTAAATTGGCATATTCATGACGTCTTTATAAGCCTCTACGAGCTTATTTCGGACTTGGGTCGCTGCCTGAAAAGCGACACTGGATTTTTGCGAGGCGATCATGACATCACTGATATTCACGTTCGGATCCCCTTGTATATAAGCCTTAGAAGCCGCACCGGATTCCTTCTGAATACTATTCACCTTATTAATGGCTTGACTGAACACATCGCCGAATTCCACACGGTTTTTATTCTCGACAGGGTTAACACCACCCTGCCGAATACCATTAACACCCTCCATGCCGCCGAAAGCTTGCGTTTGCGATTTAATGGAGCGCATTTCGGTCAATAAACGATTAATGTCAACACGGTCAGTCATGGTTCTACCCTGCCAAAGGTTTGGCGTTTTTACCCTTACTACACACAACAGCACAAAGCAGGCCAGAAACTAATCACACACAAAACCCAATGGCCACCGCAATGACTTTTCCGCTCAAAGCCACCCCCCTCACATCTAGTAATCCAAGACTGTTACCTAGATTCACGCGAACAATCATCCCAACCAATTCGACGGCCCCCAACCCAAGCAAAAAAAGAAGACAATAATGTATGCAGTAACACTCAATGGCGCCTTAATAATCAAAAAGACTAAAAAAAGGTAAAAAAAGACAAGTTAAATCTAAGATGTTTCTTTTATACACACTTTAGAGTTGTTAGAATGCCGACCGAGCAGTAACGTCCTTATACACCTTTGGGTACCAGCATGAAAAAGACTCTTCCCTCCTTATATTTCGCTTTGTGCGCTAGCCCTTTGGCAATGATTGCCAATGCCGGCACAAACGATAATGCCAACCAAAGCATGGAGCTTGCAGAGGCCTTTAACGTGATTCAAGAATATCGCGAGCTACGCGAATCTTGTGCTATCGGCACCTACGAGCAGCGCCGCCGCTGTATTGGTGAATTAAGTGACGCCAACACTCAATACCGCGCAGCAAAAGACGTTATCGCAAATAACAAACTTTCTAGCAATGACAACACATTGGCCAGCTACAACTAAAAGCGGCCCTCTACGATGCCTCTCATTGGCCACTTACCCCAAGCTAAAGGCGGTATAGGTCACTCGCGGGGGCCACTATTTTACTGTATGCTTCGTATCCGCTTACGCGCTAGGTTAAACAACCTCTTTAGCCGGCGACGCTTTTAGACTACAAGCCGTTCCGCTAAATGGTTTACCCACCTATAAATGCAACTTGCTTAGGACTCCCCCAAGCATACCCAGCAGCGCCAAGCTTCCCCCTATCGACAGACCCGGAAAAGGTAACCAAACCCCATGTACGTTTACGACGAACATGATCGACAGCTGATCTTAGAGCGCGTGGCGCAATTTCGAGGCCAAACCGAGCGCTTCCTAGAGGGCACACTGCCCCCCGAGCAATTCTTACCGTTGCGCTTGCAAAACGGCCTTTACGTTCAACGCCTGGCCCCCATGCTGCGCATTGCGGTGCCTTACGGCCTTCTCAATAGCAGGCAATTACGTAAACTTGCTCACATCAGCCGTCACTACGACAAAGGCTATGTGCATATAACCACGAGCCAAAACATCCAGCTCAACTGGCCACTCCTCGAGGAAGTTCCCAACATCCTAGAAGAGCTTGCTTCCGTTGAGATGCACGCAGTACAAACCAGCGGCAACTGTATTCGCAACACCACCACCGATCATTTCGCCGGTATTGCCCCTGATGAGCTGATCGATCCGCGCCCGTATTGCGAAATTATCCGCCAGTGGTCAACATTTCATCCAGAATACGCCTTCCTGCCAAGGAAATTTAAAATCGCAGTTTCTGGCACCGAAGAAGATCGCGCAGCCATTCGCTTTCATGATATTGGACTGCAATTAGTTCAAAATAGCGAAGGCGAAACAGGCTTTACAGTCCTAGTCGGCGGTGGCCTTGGCCGAACACCCGTCATCGGAAAAGTCATTCGCGAATTTCTGCCCGAACACGATCTACTGACCTACCTCGAAGCCATATTAAGGGTGTACAACCTAAACGGCCGCCGAGACAACAAATACAAAGCGCGCATTAAAATTCTTGTTAACGCCATGGGCGTAGAGGCCTTCGCACAAGCTGTTGAGGACTCTTGGAAAAAACTGCAAGACAGCCCAACACGCTTAACCGACAAAGAAATTAAGCGCGCAAAAAGCTTTTTCACCGAGCCCGACTACGCCCAACTTGACGACATCGCCGAAACTGCCGAGATAAACAAGCTGCGATCAGAAAACGCAGCCTTTGGCCACTGGCTTAGCCACAATGTTCACGGTCACCGCATTCCTGGCTATCGCGCCATAACGCTATCGCTTAAACCTACAGGCATTGCGCCCGGCGACATCACAGACTCACAACTGGATGCCATCGCAAACCTTGCCGATGAATATTCGCTTGGCGAGATTCGAGCAACCCACCTTCAAAACATGGTGCTCGGCGACGTTAGAGCCAGCAAGCTGTTCGAAATTTGGCAAAAACTTTGCGACAACGGCTTTGCCACACCCAACGTAGGCACACTGACAGATATGATCTGCTGCCCCGGTGGTGACTTTTGCTCACTTGCCAACGCGAAATCCATTCCTGTTGCCGAAGCCTTGCAGCGTGAATTTGACGACCTCGACTACCTTTACGATCTAGGCCCGCTCGACCTGAACATCTCAGGCTGCATGAATGCCTGCGGGCACCACCACATCGGGCACATCGGCATTTTAGGCGTTGATAAAAAAGGCGAGGAGTTCTACCAAGTTCAACTCGGCGGAAGCTCTAAAAATAACGCAGCGCTAGGGAAAGTGCTTGGCCCGGCATTTTCTAGAGCCGAAGTAACCAACGTAGTGAAAACGGTACTCAACACTTACGTCGAGCAACGCAAAAGCGAAGAAACTTTCCTAGAAACCTACAACCGCCTAGGTTTAGCCCCCTTTAAGGAGCGCGTATATGCCAAAGCTAATTAAAAATGACGCCGTCCAAGAGAACTCATGGAAAACCATTGCTGATCAAAACGCGCTCAACAATACGGACCTCTCTAGCGGCAACTATCTAGTACCGCTAGAACAATGGATCAGCACTCCCGAGCTGCAAACACCCAGCATTGGCATATGGCTGAACGGCGACACCGCACCAGAACTTATCAGCAAGCGCCTAGTGGGCGCCCCCGCTATCGCTATTCACTTTGCCGCCTTTGCTGACGGGCGCGGCTTTTCTCTCGCGCGCATCCTGCGCGAAGACTGCGACTTCACCGGCGAACTTCAAGCTGCGGGCCATTATATACAGGATCAGCTGTATTACCTTAAGCGATGCGGTTTCAATGCATTTGCCGTAGCCGACGACGCCAATACCGACTCAATGCTCGCAAGCCTGCAAGACTTCACCAACAGCTACCAGGCCTCGCATGACGAACCCCGACCGCTATTTAGGCGTCGATAACGTCGCATAACGACACACCTAAAAGGGACTGTTTTAACAGTCCCTTTTTTTGATCTAAAATTACCCTACACCACAAGAACTAAATAATATGACTGGGCACCTGTTCGATGCATTCTTTTTGATTTTTACCGGCTCAGCGATTGTTGCCTCGGTAGCACTGTACTCGCGCCAACCCCTGCTTGTAGCCTACGTTGCCATCGGCATGCTATTCGGGCCTTTCGGCTTAAAAATAGTCCCCGACCTCAACATTGTGAGCGACATCTCGCATATCGGCATTGTATTCCTACTCTTCTTGCTGGGGCTCGACATGCAACCCAAAGCACTTAAGAGCGTATTCAAAGAGATCTCCATCGTCGCCATCGCCAGCTCTACACTATTCGCAGGACTCGGCTACCTACTAGGACTCTCATTCGGATTCAGCCAAACAGAAGCCGTTGTGCTAGGCATGGCAATGATGTTCTCGAGCACCATCATCGGCATCAAACTACTCCCCACAACCGTTCTTCACCACAAACATACAGGAGAGCTCATGGTCGGCCTCCTGCTATTTCAAGACTTCCTTGCCATCATATGCCTACTCATCCTTGCCAGCGGCACCCCTGGCGACCTCAACCTGCCCGAACTAGGAATGGCATTCGCCGCCCTGCCTGCGCTCGGCGTAATCGCCTTCGCGTTTGTTAAATACGTGCTTTTGCACCTAATCGCGCGCTTTGACCGCTTCCATGAATATATATTTTTGCTCGCCATAGGCTGGTGCCTTGGCCTCGCCAAACTTGCCGAATTTATGCACCTTTCCGCCGAGATTGGCGCGTTCATCGCCGGCATCACCCTCGCCACCAGCCCAATCTCGCAGTTTATTGCACTCAATTTAAAACCGCTGCGCGATTTTTTCTTAATCCTGTTCTTTTTTGCGCTGGGCGCACAACTCAATATCAACCTACTACCAACACTCATCATTCCAATTATTGCCGTCTCTGCGGTTGTACTTATTACAAAGCCGGTTGTTTTTTACGGATTACTCTGCCGGAAAAGCGAACGCAAGGGTCTAGCATGGGACATCGGCTTTAGGCTGGGGCAAATCAGCGAATTTTCACTACTACTGACACTTGTCGCCAGCACCAATGGCATTATTAGCGAGAAGGTCACAGTCGTGATTCAAAGCGCAGCCATCGTGACTTTTTTGGTATCGAGCTACATCGTCATATTCTGCTTCCCCAACCCCATTGCCGTCAGCGAAAAACTCAGGCGCGACTAAACAAACCGCAAGATAAAAAGGAAAGCACCAACAGGAAGGGGGAGGAAAACGGAAGGGTATCAATAAAAATGGCAGCCTAGGCTGCCATTTTATAATTCAGAGTAATCATCAATACTTTCAAAATCATCGTCCATCAGTGTGTCTTCTGGAGCCTCTAGCAGCTCCTCTAAATAATCTTGCATCTTTCATCCTCCATATAGGCTTTGTTGAGCAAGTGAGGCCAGTATCTTAGCCTTATATTGCAGCAAGGTGACAACCCGCATAACATCGACAATTTAATCAAAAATAAATTCAAACCAAAAGGTCGCAAAGACATTAACATCACAACAAAACTTTAGCAGAGAAACAGGAAAACGAAAATATAAAAGACAAAAACAAAAAAAGCCGCACAATTTCTTGTGCAGCTTCTTTAGTGTAAATGGCGGACTGGACGGGACTCGAACCCGCGACCCCCGGCGTGACAGGCCGGTATTCTAACCAAC
>NZ_CEXWTU010000207.1:0-522 GCF_982758155.1 Marinagarivorans sp.
TGCGCCTATAACAAAAATGCAATCGCACAGTGATAAATCTTCTAACTCTACCGTGGCTGTGCCGGTGCCAATAGTGGCGCCTAACCCAACGCCCGTGGCTTGGTGGCAGTAATAAGAGCAGTTGTTAACATTGTTGGTGCCGTAGGCGCGGGCAAGTAACTGTAATAAAAAACCTGCTTCATTCGAAGAGCGGCCAGAGCTATAGAAAAAAGTATTGTCAGGTTTACTTGCCGCAAACTTTTTTACGGCATAGTCCAGTGCCCAATCCCAGCTCACTACCTTGTAGGCATTACTAGCGGCATCCTTAAATACGGGGGAGCCTAAGCGCCCTAAGTGCTCCAATTCTTTTGCCGAAAGTTCTCGTAGTTCATCGAGGGTGTGGTTAAAAATTTCGGCCGGGATAGGCGGCTGTATATCGGTCGATTGGGCTTGAATGCTTTTATTGCAAACCGAGGGGAATTCGTCGAGTTCGTTAGTCATGCCGCCGCGTTGGCCGCCCATTCCTAACCCGCACGCTTTGCA
>NZ_CEXWTU010000207.1:532-8900 GCF_982758155.1 Marinagarivorans sp.
TGTTTTTTGCTTGCAGCGCTTTTGCCGATTTTTTAAGGCCAATGCGCCTCACCGTATTAAGCGTATATAAAACTTTTTTGGGGCCGCCACCAACAATCGTTTTCATGTTGCTACCTCGAACGTCTTGGCTTGAGTTTAAAGCAGATGCTAGGTCGATGGCTAGTGGCTACTTGTATATAGCGCTAAAGCTGATGGCTATGGAGCGTTGCTGGGCTTCGGGGTGATACATTACGGGAAGCGCGTTGATCGGACTCCAAGCTAATTGGTCTGCCTGCACCTTTAGGGTCAGGCTCGAATGCTGACTACGATAGTACGCTCAACGGCAAAGTGTTGTTGGTTTAATGTGTGCGCTATCACTTTGATGGCGGGCTGTGCAACTACGCCTACGGCTCCATTGGCTAGTGACCCGGTTTCTATTTTGGTGTTGTTGCCAAAAAACAACAGTATTGAAATTGATGCTCCGCATACGCTGTTGGCGAATGTTTCTAAGCCGCTGGGCGAGCGTGGTTATTATGTTTTTCCTGTGGCGGTTATCGAGCGTTTTATGCGTGAAAATGGTTTGCATTCCGGGGCGCAGATGCACGAAATACCACTGTTTAAAATCCAAGAACATATTGCTCCTGATGCGGTGTTGTACATTACGATTAACCAGTGGGGGCAAAAATTTCAGCTATTACAATCTGTTGCGATTGTTGAAGTTTGTAACGCTGGCAGCTCTAATAGCGGTAGCTTAACGGCGATGGTTTTAGGTGCTGTTCTTGACCAGATGGCTGGAAGCTTTACCGATCATACCGACGAGTTATCCCGCCAAGCTCTAGAGGGTGCTTTTGTGTCACTTTCTGAAGGTAAGCGGTTACGCGCCTCAACCCGGTTGCGTCAATAGGGTGGTTTAGCGGTTTAGCGGTTTGTCGTGGCCAAGTAATTTGGTTGTGGTTTTGCCGCGCAAGCCGCATTTTCTCGTCCCTAAGTATTTCTTCCTTACTCAATCTAGCATTTAACTGAGCGGGCGCGGGCATTCTGAAGTAGAATGTGGCTCCAAATTTTCTCGTATACTTGGCTTATATTAGTGACAAGTTGTGTGGGAGTGGGTAGTTACACCACTTTTATACGCGCTATATGAGATGAAATCTTTTACGCAAAGCCCCGCGCCATATAGGCTATAGGGGGTTTATCAATAAAAACTCAAGTGACCTTTAGTAGGGGCCACCACTGAATTAGGATACTATTTCATGCCTGCGATTACTCTTCCAGACGGTTCCGTCCGTCAATTCGAAAATGCCGTTTCTACCCTTGATGTTGCTGCCGATATTGGCCCTGGATTGGCGAAAGCCACCATTGCCGGCAATGTGAATGGCCAGCGTGTTGATGCCTGCGACCTGATCACTGAAGATGCCGAGCTAACAATCTATACGGCTCGCGATGCTGAAGGCCTCGAAATTATTCGTCACTCGTGCGCGCATTTGTTAGGTCATGCTATTAAGCAGTTGTGGCCTGATGTGAAGATGGCGATTGGCCCAACCATCGAAAACGGCTTTTATTACGATATCGATCTAGAGCAAATGCTTACCGATGATGATGTCATCAAGCTAGAAGCGCGGATGTTAGAGCTGGCAAAAACAGGTTATGCGGTCGTAAAAAAAGTTGTTAACTGGCAGGACGCGCACGATACCTTTGCGGGGCGTGATGAGCCTTATAAGATCGAAATCTTAGAGCGTGATATTCCTAAGGATGCTCAGCCAGGCCTGTATCACCACGAAGAATATGTTGATATGTGCCGGGGCCCGCACGTACCGCATATGGGTTTTTGTGGTCACTTTAAGTTAACGCGCGTGTCGGGTGCCTATTGGCGTGGTGATTCCGACAACAAAATGTTGCAGCGTGTATACGGTACGGCTTTTGGCGATAAAAAAGCGCTTAAAGCTCACATGAAGTTGATGGAAGAGGCTGCCAAGCGTGACCATCGTAAAATCGGCAAGAAAATGGACTTGTTTCATTTGCAAGAAGAAGCGCCCGGCATGGTGTTTTGGCATCCGCGTGGCTGGGCTATTTATAGCGAGCTAGAAAAGTACATGCGTGAAGTGCAGCGCTTGAATGGTTACCAGGAAATTAAAACCCCACAAATCGTTGATCGAAGCTTGTGGGAAAAGTCGGGCCATTGGGATAAGTTCCGCGACGGTATGTTTACCGTTGAAGCCGATGGTCGCGATTTGGCGGTAAAACCCATGAACTGCCCTTGTCATGTGCAGGTGTTTAATCAGGGTTTGAAAAGCTACCGCGATTTACCGTTGCGTTTAGCCGAGTTTGGTTCTTGTCACCGCAACGAGGCCTCGGGTTCTTTGCAGGGTATTATGCGTGTGCGCGGTTTTGTGCAAGACGATGCCCATATCTTCTGTACCGAAGAGAGTATTCAAGATGAAGTGGCAACCTTTACAGACTTGCTCTATAAAGTGTATGCCGATTTTGGTTTTACCGACGTTATCATCCGTTTGTCTACCCGCCCAGAAGAGCGCGTGGGCAGTGATGCCGATTGGGATAAAGCCGAGAAGTCCTTGGCCGATGCCTTGGATGCGAAAGGTTTAGCATTTCAGTATTTGCCAGGAGAGGGTGCGTTTTATGGCCCTAAAATTGAGTTCTCTTTGAAGGATTGTATTGGTCGAGTTTGGCAGTGCGGTACTATTCAAGTGGATTTCTCGATGCCGGGCCGTTTAAGTGCGCAATATGTCGCCGAAGATGGATCGCGACAGGTGCCAGTGATGTTACACCGCGCAATATTAGGTTCGTTTGAGCGTTTTATTGGCATTTTGATCGAAAACTACGAAGGGGCATTTCCTCCTTGGTTGGCGCCTGAGCAGGTCGTAATTATGAATATTACTGACCGACAGGCCGAATATGTGACGAAAATTGAAAAAACGTTGCAAAATAACGGCTATCGTGCGATTGCAGACTTGAGAAATGAAAAGATCGGCTTTAAAATCCGCGAGCACACAATATCGCGCATTCCTTACCTCTTGGTTGTTGGTGATCAAGAAGTAACCGACGGTACCGTCGCAGTGCGATCATGGCAAGGTGAAGATCTTGGTACGCTGTCTTTAGCTGCGTTTGAACAAACACTCGCACAAGCAGTGGCCCGAAGAGGGCGTATAGAAGAAGTATCAGATTCTTAATACGCACGCTGGCTGAACACACCTTTATTTTTTAATAATTTGGAGAGAACTACTATTAACAATCGAGCAGGCAACGGAAAAAGTCGTCAAAAGAAAGCTGCTATTAATGATCAAATTGAAGCATCAGAAGTAAGGTTAGTTGGGGCTGATGGTGAGCAGGTCGGTGTTGTTTCTCTAGAGGAAGCACTCGATGCCGCAAAAGCCGCCACACTTGACCTTGTAGCAATTGCTCCAGACGCAGAGCCCGTTGTGTGCAAGATCATGGATTATGGTAAGCACCTCTTCGAATTGAAGAAACAAAAAGCGGCTGCCAAGAAGAAGCAGAAGCAACAACAGATTAAAGAAATGAAGTTCCGTCCAGGAACAGAGGATGGCGACTATCAAGTGAAGTTGCGCAACCTTACTCGTTTCTTAGAGCAAGGGGATAAAGCCAAGGTATCATTACGGTACCGTGGTCGAGAGCTCGCCCACCAAGAATTAGGTATGGAAATGATGCTCCGCATCGCCAAAGACTTGGAAGAAATTGGGACCGTAGAGCAGCACGCCAAAATGGAAGGGCGTCAGCTGATTATGGTAATTGCCCCTAAAAAGAAAAATGGATAGGGCTTTTTAGCTGCCTTATTTGTTTAAAAGAGAACCGTAAAATCGGCACAAGCCGACCGGAGATTTACTATGTCAAAAGCTAAAGTACACAGTGGTGCTGCAAAGCGCTTCAAAAAAACAGCGGCTGGTTACAAGCATAAACACGCTAACAAAAGCCACATCCTTACCAAAATGACGACAAAGCGTAAGCGTCAGTTGCGAGGTACTAGCGTACTGAATGCATCGGACTCTCCATTAGTAGATCGTATGTTTAGGTCTTGCTAAGCCTTAGCGCTTTCACAATCATTTTTTAGAGGAATTATTTATGGCGCGTGTAAAACGTGGTGTTCAAGCCAATCGCCGACACAAGAAAGTATTAAAAGCAGCTAAAGGTTATTACGGTGCACGTTCGCGTGTATACCGCGTGGCCAAGCAAGCTGTTATCAAAGCAGGCCAATATGCCTACCGTGACCGTCGTGTAAACAAGCGTAACTTCCGTGCGCTTTGGATCACGCGTATCAATGCCCAGTCTCGTGTTGAAGGCTTGAGCTACAGTCGTTTAATCGCAGGCTTGAAAAAAGCTGAGATTGCACTGGATCGTCGCGTATTAGCAGACCTTGCTGTTCACGACAAATCTGCTTTTGCAACTATCGTTGCTAAAGCCAAGGAAGCACTAGCCGCTTAAGGGCGCTTTGCTAACTTGATTGTTGTTGAAAAGGGGAGCAGTTTAGGCTGTTCCCCTTTTTTTATGCCTACTACTCTCCATCAAATACAGACTTAGGGGCGAGGCAACAATAGTTTGTCCAATTAGGCGAGGGCGCCTGCTTTCTCAGCAAGGCGCTCAAAGGGGCGCATGCCGGGGCCTATATGGACATAGGTCATTAGGGTAACGCATGGAGCAGTTACCGAGGCATATAACGCTTTGAGCAACGCTGCTGAGGGAGCAGGAGGCAAGTATTATTGGATAAAGTATTTTTTCCTCGGCCCTTAGCCCTTAATAGCCCCCACAGGCGTGTTGTTTACGGGTAAAATCCCGCTCTTGTTTATCTTTCATTTCCTAACGATCTTTGGAAAACCTTATGGAAAACCTTGCTGAGCTGACGGTTGCAGCTCTCAAATTGGTCGCCGATGCAAATGGCTTGGCGGCACTTGATGAAATTCGCGTAAATTATTTGGGCAAAAAAGGCCAGATTACGGCGCAGTTAAAATCTTTAGGTAAGCTGTCGGCAGAAGAGCGCCCGGCAGCCGGTGCACTAATTAACGAAGCCAAAGTGCAAGTGCAAGACGCCATCAATGCACGTAAAGCGGCTTTAGAAAGCGAAGCCATTAACGCCAAGTTAGCAGCTGAAACGCTGGATGTTACCTTACCTGGCCGCAATGCCGAGCGCGGTAGCCTGCACCCCGTTACGCATACCCTTAATCGCATCGAAGATATTTTCGTGCGTGCCGGTTATAGCGTAGAGCAGGGGCCAGAAGTGGAAGATGATTTCCATAACTTTGAGGCGCTGAATATCCCATCGCATCACCCGGCACGGGCGATGCACGATACTTTTTATGTGGACGATCGCCACGTGTTGCGCACGCATACCTCGCCTGTGCAAATTCGCACCATGCTAAACCGCAGCGGCCCGCTTAAGGTGATATGCCCGGGTCGTGTATATCGTTGCGATTCCGATCTAACCCACACCCCTATGTTTCATCAGGTAGAGGGTTTAGTGGTTGATGAAAACGTCAGCTTTGCTGATTTAAAAGGGGTTGTCGCCCAGTTTTTACGCACCTTTTTTGAAGCCGATGTGCCCGTGCGTTTTCGTCCGTCATACTTCCCGTTTACCGAGCCTTCGGCCGAAATGGATATTCAGTGTACGCACTGTAATGGCGCTGGCTGCCGTGTTTGCAAGCAAACAGGTTGGCTTGAAGTGGGTGGTTGCGGCATGGTTCATCCCAATGTTTTTAAAGCCTGTGATATGGACCCGGAAAAAGTTTCGGGCTTTGCTTTTGGCATGGGTGTGGAGCGCTTGGCAATGTTGCGCTACGGCATAAAAGATTTACGAATGTTCTTTGAAAACGACTTGGATTTTCTCCAGCAGTTTTAACGCATAGAAGTCGTTGTTTAACAAAGTACATTGGAATTGGATAAAATTTATGAAAATCAGTGAATCCTGGTTGCGAGAGTGGGTTAACCCCGAAATAGAGACAGCTGCGCTGGTAGCGCAAGTGACTATGGCTGGCCTAGAAGTGGACGCCGTAGAGCCTGTCGCGGGTGAATTTAGCGGTGTTGTCGTAGGCAAAATTGTGGGTGTTACACCACACCCCGATGCCGAAAAATTGCGTGTTTGCCAAGTAGAGGGCCACGCCGAAGGTATTAAGCAAGTCGTTTGCGGTGCGCCTAATGCACGCGAAGGTTTGGTGATTCCGTTTGCGACTATCGGTGCAAAATTGCCGGGCGATTTCAAAATCAAAAAAGCAAAACTTCGAGGTGTTGAATCGTTCGGTATGCTTTGCGGCCAAACCGAGCTTGCCTGTGGCGATGACGATAGTGGTTTGTGGGAGTTGGCCAGCGATGCACCCATAGGTGCCGATTTACGCGAATACCTGCAGCTTAACGACAATATTCTAGAGTTAGATTTAACCCCTAACCGCAGTGATTGTTTAAGTATTCGTGGCATCGCGCGCGAAGTATCGGTGCTAAACAACTGTGCTTATAACGCACTAGAAATTACCGATGTTGCAAGCGATCATCAAGAAATACGCGAAGTTACTTTAGCCGCAGGCACAGCGTGCCCACGCTATGTTGGCCGTATTATTAAAGGCGTAAATAGCACGGCCCAAAGCCCTTTGTGGTTGGTTGAAAAACTTCGCCGCGCAGGTATTGCCAGTTTAGGCCCCGTTGTTGATGTTACTAATTATGTGCTCATCGAGCTTGGCCAGCCCATGCACGCCTTTGATGCGGCGAAAGTGCAGGGCAATATTACTGTGCGTTTGGCAAGCGAAGGCGAAAAACTCGAGTTGTTAAACGATCAAACGGTTGCACTAAAAAGCGATACCCTAGTTATTGCCGATGAAGCCGGCGCCTTGGCGTTTGCTGGCGTAATGGGCGGTAAAGCTTCTGCGGTTAGCGATAGCACTACCGATATTCTATTGGAGTCGGCTTTCTTTGCGCCCATCGCGATTGCCGGGCGCGCCCGTAATGCCGGTTTGCATACGGACTCATCACACCGTTTCGAGCGCGGCGTTGATTATAATTTACAGCATCAAGCCATTCAGCGTGCAACAGCCTTAATCGTCGAAATTTGTGGTGGTTCTGTCGGTGAAGTCTTTGGCGCGCTTAACGAAGCGGATTTACCTAAGCCAGCGTCTATTGCGTTGAACAAAAATCGTTTAGAAATGGTTTTGGGTTTGCGCTTAGAGGATGCTGACGTAGTGCGGATGTTAACCGGCCTAGGGCTTGAGTTAACCAACGAGACGGATGACGCCTGGCACTTTATTGCGCCCAGTTACCGTTTTGATATCGCCATTGATGCCGATTTGGTCGAAGAGTTGGCGCGTTTGTACGGCTACGATAAATTACCCACGCGAACCCCCGTATTTGCAAATGAGCTGCCAGCAACCCCAGAAGATGGTGTATCACTGCGTGCTTTAAATGCTGCGCTGGTTGCGCACGGTTACCGCGAAGCCATTACGTATAGCTTTGTAGACCCTAAAATTCATGCGCAGTTTTCGCAGGGTAAGTCGGTGGTTTTGCTTAAAAACCCGATCAGTGCCGATATGGCCGAGATGCGTACCAGTTTACTGCCAGGCTTGGTTCAAACTTTACGCTATAACCTTAATCGCCAACAAACACGTGTGAGTGTGTTCGAAAGCGGTTTGGTGTTCGAAAAAGGCGAAGGTGACGAAGCTTACCCACAAGAGCGGCGCATAGCTGGCCTGTTGTACGGTGCACGAGAAACCTCTGCCTGGTGCCATGGAAAAGACAAAGTCGACTTCTACGACCTTAAAGGCGATGTAGAGGCCTTGCTTGGAGTAACCCGTAATCAGGAGGCTTTCTCGTTTGTACCGAGCTCAGAGCCTGCCGCGTATATGCACCCAGGGCAATGTGCTGATGTTGTGCTGGACGGGGTAAAGGTCGGTGTAATCGGCGTATTGCACCCCTCAACCGCTAAGGCGTTGGATTGCAGTGGTAATGTCTATGTCTTTGAGCTAATACTTGAAGCGCTATTAACCGGCAGGGTGCCGGCCTTCCAGCCGTTATCGCGCTTCCCAGCCGTTGGCCGCGACCTTGCGTTTGTGGTTGCTGATGCCGTTAGTTCTGCATCGCTAGAGGCTGCAATACAGCAGGCCGCCGGCGAGCACTTTAAAGCCGTGGCGTTGTTTGATGTGTATGTGGGGCAGGGCGTAGAGGATGGCCACAAAAGCCTAGCCTACAACTTAGCTTTTCAGCATAACGAGCGCACATTAAAAGACGAAGAAATCCAGCAAGCTATTGATAATGTTGTCAAAACGTTGTCTGAAGCTTATGGTGCATGCCTACGTTAAATTTTTGTCACTGTTCAGCTATGAACAAATAGGTCGGCAAACTGATTATTTTCTGGGCCGCTCAAGCCATCCTTGGGCGCTATGCAAGC
>NZ_CEXWTU010000208.1:0-8830 GCF_982758155.1 Marinagarivorans sp.
GATGAGTAAAGCTCGTGGTTTTGCGTTTTTATGCGCTTTTGCGGCGGCTAGGGTTTGCTGTACCTGAGGGTATAGTGTGCTGGCGCTTTTGGGGTCTGCCCCCATAAGCAATCCCCAAATAGCGGCTTTTAAGACGTCAGCCTCTGGGTCACGTATAGGCGCTAAAAGGGCAATGGCATCGTTAAGGTGCGTGATCACTGTGCTCTTGTCTTCGTTGGTGATGTTAACTTGAGCTAGGCGATAAAGTGCATAGGCTTTGTTATATCCAGTGCTGCTGTCTGCGAGCGCTTTTAGTTCAGGCGTGTTGTGTTGGCAGGTGGCGTTAGTAATGGAGTGTTCTATGCTACTTGAGTGTTCAAATGCAAAAGCATTTGACGCCAGTGAACATGCCAGCACGACGGTGGTGCCTGTAAATGAAGCTTTTATGAAGCGAGGTAAGCGAAACATTATTGAGTTAGACATAGTTATTTCCTGTGTGTAATTGATTTCAAGCGGTAGGGTTATTGTGCGTTAGCCTACTCGTGATCACTACTGTCAAATGTCACTGGTTCGCATGACATTTGTCATGACTTTTATTTTTAGGGGCGAGGCAATCCCTGTTGTTGGAGATATTCACCATGATTTTTTTAAAACGGTTCAGCGCGGCTCTATTAATAAGCTTTTTGGGTACGGCGTGTACCGCACAAGCTGAAAAAGCAGAAGATATTTATACGAAAAACTGCGCCAGTTGCCACGGCAATAAAATGCAAGGTGGTTTGGGCGGAGCGTTATTGGGTAAAACGTGGAAGCATGGCGGTACCGATGCTGATATTACTCGCGTTATTACAACGGGGATTGCTGAAAAAGGCATGCCTGCCTGGAATAAGACGTTATCCGACGAGGATATTCGCGCGTTGATTATTTATATGCGTGAAGAGGGCGCGAAAACAAACAGCGATGCGCTACTTAAAAGCGAGCAACCCAGTGATGGCGTGTTCAAAACTAAGCACCATAACTTTAAATTGGAAAAGTTGATGGGTGGTTTTGGGGTGCTTTGGGCGCTCGACTTTTTGCCTGATGGCTCGATGTTGGTTTCTGAGCGCGACGGAGTGCTATGGCAGATAAAAGAGGGTAAAAAAACCAAAATAATAGGTACGCCAAAAGTTTGGGCTGATACTCAGGGGGGGCTGATGGATATAGCGCTAAAACCTGTGGCCGGAGATAATCCTTGGGTGTATTTAAGTTACAGTCAGCCCAGTAGCAATGGTGCGATGACGGGCGTTGTTCGCGGTAAAATAAAAAATAATCATTTTGTCGATTCGCAAATTATCTACCAAGCGGATAAAGAATTTCATACGACGAAAGGCTATCATTTTGGCTCACGTATTGTGTTAGATAATGGATATATATATTTCAGTATTGGCGACCGTGCAAATCAAGAGCAAGCGCAATCCCTTTCCCACCCCAACGGGAAAATCCATCGCCTATTTGACGATGGCCGCATTCCTGAAGATAACCCTTTTGTAAAAACCGCTGGCGCGATTAAAAGTATCTGGTCATACGGTTCACGTAATCCGCAGGGGATGGTGCTTAGCCATAATGGTCTACTTTGGGAAACAGAGCACGGCCCACGCGGTGGTGACGAAGTCAATGTTATTGAAAAAGGTGTAAATTACGGTTGGCCATCGATCACTTACGGTATGAATTACGACGGCACGGCGATAACGACTAAAACGAGTGCGCCGGGTATGGCGCAGCCAAAGCATTATTGGGTGCCATCAATTGCGGTAACGGCAATTGATGAGTATTCAGGGGGTGCATTTCCGTCTTGGCGTCATCATTTGTTGGTAGGCAGTTTGGCAAAGCAAGAAATACAGTTGCTCGAAGTTAAAGGTACGGAAGTTATATCGAGTGAGCTATTACTAAAAAATCAAGGCCGCATCCGTGACTTAGTTGTAGGGGATGATGGCTTTATCTATTTGGCGATGAACCCTGATAGTGAAAAAGGCAGTGCAATTTATCGCCTTGTTCCAGCCGCCAAAATGTAATCAATATGAGAATTTTATGATGTTAGTGAAAAAAAAGTTGCTGCCGTCTTCGGGGTTATTTGCCGTAACGTTATTTACAGTAACTTTTACTGATGGGCTGCTCCTGGAAAAAGCCTCGGCTGCCGAATACCTAGAAACAATCGTGGTTACCGCGCAGCGTGATGAAACCTTGTTGCGTGATGTAACCCAGGCGGCAACGGTTATTGATAATGAAAGCTTACAGCGTATTAATGCTGACCATATGCATCAGCTGGTCCAGCAAACGGCGGGGGCTTGGCTCAGTCGTGGTAGCGGGCAGGAGCACCTTACGGCGATACGCTCTCCAGTGTTCACTGGTGCTGGCGCGTGCGGAGCTTTTCAAATGAGTCAGGAAGGTATTCCGTTGCGTGCGTCAGGTTTTTGTAATGCGAATCAACTTTTTGATAGTCATTACGAAGCGGCGGCTGCGGTGGAAGTTCAGCGGGGGCCAAAGTCGGCGCTTTACGGAAGTAATGCTTTGTTCGGTGCGATTGATGTGCGCTTACCGAGTGCTATGTCAGTAGAGCGTCCGGTTGTTTCTTTTGATGCATCGAGTCAGGATTTTTATCGCATTAATTTAGCGGCCCCTTTTGCTGTTTCGCAAGATAAAGGCTGGCTGGCGTTAGCAACGTTCACAGATAATACCGATGAGCGCTTTAGTGCGGGTTATCAACAGCAAAAAATAAGTCTTAAACACCAGGCCGTTAACGGCAGTCGCCAAACGGATTCAAGTCTTAGCTTCACACATTTAGATCAGCAAACCGCAGGTTATATTGAGGGCGAGGATGCCTATAAAGATGATCTGTTGCGATTAGAAAACCCTAATCCACAGGCTTATCGAAAATCGACCGCAGTACATGGGTCCCATCGTTGGCTGTGGCAAGATAACGGAACCCAGTGGTCTGTGAGGCCTTATTTTCGCTATACAGATATGGAATTTCTGATGCATTTTTTGCCGTGGCAACCGGTGGAAAATAACAGCCATGGATCGCTGGGGGTGCAGGCGCAGGCCGAGTATCCATTGTCGTCAACATTACTGTTGCGCTCTGGCGTCGACTTGGAATTAACTCAGGCTGAGTTGTCTGAGCGTCAAGATGATGAAGCGCCTTTTGCTGCGCAGCGTTTTCCTGTTGGGATGCATTATGACTATTCTGTTGCTGCTCAAGCGGCAGCGATCTATAGCGGACTTGAATGGCTTCCATCTGAAAGCTGGTTATTTAATGCCAATGTGCGTGGAGACTACCAGCGTTACGATTACCAAACGGATGTTGATGCTGGAAGTGCGTGCGAACCATTGGTAAGCGGTTGCCGGTTTTATCGCCCCGCTGACCGGGATGATGCCTTCAGTAATCTTTCTATTGCGCTGGGGTCTCGTTATTTAATGGCGCCGTCACATGTGCTATTTGCCAATATGGCCAGTGGTTTTCGAGGGCCGCAAGCAACTGAGCTTTATCGTTTGCAGCAGGGGCAGGAGGTTGCGGATCTTGAGTCGGTTAAATTAAACAGCATCGAACTCGGCGGACGTGGCTCGCTTTCATGGCTCAATTATCAAGCGGCTTTGTTTTATATGGAAATGGAGAACGGTGTTTTTCAAGATACGAATCGCGCCAATATCAGTGGCTCACAAACGAAGCATAAGGGGGTTGAATACGAGTTGACGGGGAAGTTGTTGGATAATTTAACGCTGCAGTTGGTGGGTAGTTTTGCTGAGCATAAATACAGTAATAATCCCAACCTGTTTGGGAGTCCTTCTAATATCAGGGGCAACCTTGTCGACACCGCACCGAAAACAATGCATTCCGCCGTGCTGAGCTGGCAGTTGAATTCAGCTATAGAGAGTCATCTTGAGGTGTCTCAAATGGATGAGTATTTTCTCGATCCAGAAAATACGTTTATTTATGAGGGGCATACGGTGGCTAATTTTCGAGGCGGTTGGAGTGTTAATTCTTCATTGACCTTAAAAGCGGCTGTGCTGAATATGTTTGATTCCCGTTATGCCGATCGTGCCGACGTGGCGTTTGGTGAACAGCGTTATTTCCCCGGGCAGTCTCGCCACGGGATGCTAACGTTGATTTGGCGTGGTTAATGACTTGTCAGGAGATTTACGCTAGTGCCGGCCTTAGTGCCGGCTTTTTGTTCGCGCTAAGAGCGCCGTATTACCGGCTATAAACGCGTAAAAATAAAATTATTTAGGCAATGCCTGCCAATGCTTTTCCTCCATCCACAGCAATTATTTGACCTGTAATATAATGCCCTTTTTGCAGTAAGAAAAGGGCTGTTTCAACAATGGCTTCTGTCCCTCCGATTCGTCCAAGGGGAATTTTTGCTAATGCTTCATGCTCGTTAGCGGGTGCCGTTTCCGATGGCCAAAGTGCAGCGCCTGGAGCTATGCCATTCACTCGGACTTCAGGCGCTAATTCGAGCGCCATACTTTTGGTTAACATCACATTTGCGGCTTTTGCCATGCAATAAAGTGTGTGCTGACGCTTAGGCGTCTCGGCATAAATGTCGGCAATGTTAAGAATGCATCCATGCTGTTTTTTTAGCAGTGGTGCGCAGCTTTGGCTAAGAAAAAAAGGCGCTAGTGCATTGGTGTTTAACAGATCTTGCGATTGTTGTTGCGTAGCGCTGCCGACGGGTGTGGGGTAAAAGCTGGAGGCGTTGTTGATTAAAATATCTAGGCGTGAAAAATGGTGTTGTGCGCTATCTGTAATTTTTTTGGCGGCTTGAACATCGTTGAGGTCGGCTTGTACTGTAATGGCTGAACCGGCTCTAGCGGCATTGAATTGATCGGCAAGCGGCTGGGCGCTAGTGCGAAAGTAATGTAATACGAGGTTATACCCTTGGGCGTGCAGTGCCATTGCCAGTGCTTGGCCAATGCGCTGCGCGCTGCCGGTAATAATGGCAACGGGGCCTGTGGGCGGTTCGGGTAATGTCATGAATAACCTCGTGTATTGTTGGTTTTAATGAGTGTCGTCAACGTTATTGTTGCGATACTCTTCGCGAAAATCTTTAATGCATTTTATTCGCGCCGCAGTCATGGCTTCGCCAATGGCAGGCCCTTGTAAGCCCTCTTTCATAAATATTGCTGCAGTGACATTTTTACAGCTCACAAGTGCATCCCTTAAATATTGTGCTTGCGGGTATTCTCTATCTTCAAACCCGGTGCGACCTTGCGCATCGGCTTGACAGCACTGTACAAAGTGTTCGAAAAACCCAGTGTTCTTATAAGCCCCTAAATGATTAAACAGTTTATTTAATGTGCTGGGGTTGAGTTCGGTCGCACGATGGCTGTGGGTGTGGAATTCACACACAGCGAGTGCGAGCTTTTTACAGTCGTTTGGTACGCATAAACGACGGCAAAGGGATTTAACTTCTTTGATACCTTTTTGTTCGTGGCCGTGATGCTTGGGCAATAGCGTTGCGGGGGTGCAGGCTTTGCCGAGGTCGTGCACTAAGGTCGCGAAGCGCACGCTAAGATTATCACTGGCGTTGGCGGCTTGCTGTAAGGACATTAGTACGTGAATGCCTGTATCTATTTCGGGGTGATGTTCGGCGGGTTGTGGAACGCCGAAGAGTTTATCGAGTTCGGGCATTATTCTCGCGAGTGCGCCGCATTCTCGTAGCACCTCAATAAAAACATGAGGGCTGCGTTCGCACAGGGCGCGTGCGGTTTCTTTCCATACGCGTTCAGCGACAAGAGCATCGACTTCGCCAGCTTTAACCATGGTCGACATCAAAGTGATTGTTTCGTCGGCGATGTTAAAGCCTAAGTGGTGGTAGCGTGCTGCAAAACGTGCGATACGTAAAATGCGCACGGGGTCTTCGCTAAAGGCTTCAGATACATGGCGCAAGGTTTTTGTTGCAATGTCTTGCCGGCCGCCGTAAGGGTCTATAAGGCTGCCATCTTCATCTTGCGCAATGGCATTGATGGTTAGATCCCTGCGGGCTAAGTCTTGCTCTAGCGTGACATCGCTGGCGGTATTAAAGCTGAAGCCGGCGTAGCCTGGGGCTGTTTTTCGCTCGGTACGTGCGAGCGCATATTCCTCTTTGGTTTTCGGGTGTAAAAAAACCGGGAAATCTTTACCAACCTGAGCGAAGCCTTGGTTTAACATGTCTTGCGCGCTTGCGCCTACAACCACCCAGTCGCGTTCAATGCTGGGATAATTTAATAATTTGTCTCGGACGGCGCCGCCGACTAAATAGATGTGCATAAGTATGTTGCCGTTTTTTTGAGGATAATAATTAATACCGTAAACCGGTTGACGTAAGCTGCGGTTTACACCACACTTTATAGGCTTTTTTCACTTTCTTAAAGAAACACTTGATTATGCCTCATATTATCTTTTTTGCAGTCAAACGCGTACTCGCCGTGCCAGCACTCCGCTGGGCACGCGTTCGTGCATGGTCGCTGCAAATTTGAGAGATAATCATACTTAAAAACTCCCAAAGGCCGCAGCAAAAAAACTGCGGCCTTTTTTGTTTCTGGCGGTAGCATTTTTATACAAAGGTTTGCGGGCTAATTATTTTTTGCCAAGGATAATCCTGTTGGATTAAAGACCTCATGAATATTTTATTTGCATATTGTAGTGTCATATTAATATGGACCACTACGCCGTTAGCTATACATTGGAGCAATACTGATTTTGATTTTATTACGTCGGTTAGTGTGCGTATTGTGGTGGCTGCCGTTATTGGTTTTTTGTTACTAAAACTGTCGGGTATGCGTTTGGTGCATGCGCGCCGTGATTGGCTTAATTTTGCAGTGGGCTCGCTTGGTCTGTTTCCTACAATGTTGCTGGTTTATTGGGCGGCTAAGACTGTACCCTCGGGAATGATGAGTGTTATTTTTGGTCTGTTTCCTTTTTTTGTAGGCATTGCTTCGCAATTAATATTTAAACAACGTTTATTAACACCTCTTAAGTTAGTGGCGTTAGGGATTGCCGTGGCGGGTTTAATGTTAATTAATATCGAGCAGCTACGCGTTGGTTGGAATGGTTTGTTGGGTGTTTTAGCGATTGTTGCTGCCACGATTCTGTGGGCACTTAGCTCGGTAATCTTAAAGTCTATGCCCGCTATTCCGCCGTTTAGGCAAAGTGTCGGCTCGATGGTTTTTGCTTCGCCGGGTTTTATTCTGATTTGGTCTTTGTTTTCTGGCGCATTGCCGGAAGAGGTTGGCATGCGCTCTTTGGTGGGGTTGGGGTACTTGGTCGTGGCCGGTTCTTTGATGGGGCACACGCTATTCTTTCATGTGTTGAAACATTGCGCGGTCACAACGGTTTCGTTAATCCCCTTGATCACGCCATCATTGGCATTGTTGCTGGGTTGGCTGGTTGAGGGTGAGTTGATGGGGGTTGTAAGCCTGTGTGGCGTTATTACTGTGCTTATCGCACTGGCCTTGTTCCAAGGCTTGATTCAGCCTGCGCTGCGCCGATTAGGGTTATTGCATAGTGTTTGATAGGGGATTTTGAGTAGAGTTGATGCGCGACACCAATCAAACGTTCGTTTTGATTGGTGTCGCGTAAAAATAAATTTTGGCGCACTTATAGTGCATATTAATGCTTGTTGTGTGAATTCATTGGTACTTAGGGTGTCGTCCGGCGGTTTCGGCTAGGCACTGGTGCTGCAGGGTGATACATTGGTATCCGTTTATTAGAGGGGAATTCTTCTCTTCGTTTTGAGTAATTTATAGGCAATTGTACCGTGACAAAAATTCTCGTCGCTGACGATCATGATTTAGTGCGTATGGGAATAATGCGCATGCTAGCGGATGTCGAAGGCTTTGAAGTTATAGGCGAAGCCAAGAGTGGAGAGGAAGCCGTCAGTAAGGCTCGATTATTACCCGTCGATGTCATTTTGATGGATGTCCGCATGCCTGGCTTTGGCGGCTTGGAAGCAACGCGTAAGATATTGGCATATAACCCGAAAATTAAAATCATTGCTGTCACCTCTTTAACGGATGACATGTTCCCCGAGCGCCTGATGAAAGCGGGTGCCAGTGGTTACGTGACTAAGGGGGCAAGCTTCGATGAAATTATCGATGCTGTGCATAAAGTTATTAAAGGGCAGCTGTATATGGCCAGTAGTGTGGCACAGCAAATCGCCCTGCGAAATTTTACTGGCGGTGGATCACAATCGCCATTTGAATTGTTGTCTCAGCGTGAATTACAGACCGCTACTATGATTGCTAACGGCAATAAAGTGCAGGTGATTGCGGACTCTTTCAGTGTTAGCCCTAAAACAATCAACAGCTACCGTTACCGTATTTTTGAAAAGTTAGGCATCAATAGTGATGTTGAACTGACTATCCTGGCGATTAAACATAAAATTTTGGACATCGAAACATTGGGTGGTGAATAGCACCTCCCGATGCTTCCCTTCGATAATGCCTACCTCCTTTGATGCTAAGCTCTTCTTAAAAAACCTTACCCAGCAGCCCGGCGTCTATCAGATGTACGATGACGGCGGCAAGATTTTGTATGTGGGTAAAGCGAAGAACCTTAAAAACCGCGTTTCCAGTTACTTCCACAAAAGTGGGCACAGCCCTAAAACTCAAGCGTTAGTCAAACGTATTGCCAATATTGAAATTACGGTGGCGCCCAGCGAAGCAGAAGCGCTGGTGCTTGAGCAAAACCTTATTAAAGCCCAGCGCCCGCCCTACAACATATTGATGCGCGATGATAAGTCTTACCCCTATATATTCTTATCCGATACCGACGATTACCCTCGCATTGCACTGCATCGTGGCGCAAAGAAAAAGAAGGGTAAATATTTTGGTCCTTTTC
>NZ_CEXWTU010000209.1:0-8787 GCF_982758155.1 Marinagarivorans sp.
ATGTGAATTCGCTAACACCGGTTTCAGCATTCGTTGTTAAACGGTAAATTGCACCGTAATCACTGTATTCCAATGCATAAAGTTCGCCGCCGCGATAAACGATATCGGAGAATTGCTCGCCGTCAGAATCTTCAGTGGCTTTTTGAAGCTGCACACCATTGTTAGCATCTACAGGAGCTTGGCTTAAGTCAATGCGTAAAACACCTGTGGCTTCATCTCCATCGGCACCTAATAAATTCTTCTCGATGATATAGGCGAATTTCTCTTCGGCATCTACAGCTAAGCGCAGCTGTACATTGCTTACGTTTTCTCGGCCATCCCAAGTTATTGGGTAATCTTTCACAACTTTAGGTGCTCTGTCATCAGAGATGTCGACAACTAATAAACCGGTAGGTTGAATGCCCGCATCATTTTTCTTAAGTTCGTGGTAAGTGATGTAGGCGTGATTGCCGACAACTTCAATACTGTAAGGCGTTACGCCTAGGTCTAATTTATCGCCAATAGCGGTATAAGGGTTACCTTTTAATTTAACGCGCTCGCCGCTGTAGATTTCTTCAGCAATTACTTTTACGGTAACAGTCTCTGCATCTGAGTAGTTAAAACCGTTAAAGGCCGTTACGCGAAAGGTTAAATTTTTATCGGCATCAATAGAGGGGGCGGTAAAATTAATTTTAGAGCCATCATCACTTAGGGTGAAATTAACAGCACTTTCGCCGTCCGCTAAAACTTGTGACCAGTTAAAGGTGAGCGCTCTGTTTTGTGGTTCTGTTGATGGCGTTGCATCTAGAGCAACAGGGGTATTTTGCGGCACGGTAATATCGCGAGCAATGGCAACGGGCTTATCGCCGCCGTCTAATACGCGTACAGTTACAAAATCTTCTGCACTACTATCGGTACCATCAGCTACGCTAAGGGCAAACTGAAACTCTTGGTTGGCGTCTACGCCTTTGGCTGTGAGCGTACGTGTTGCTGTGGTGGCATCATCATTAGCAACGGGGTAATCATCACTCAGGTTTCGCCATACATATTGTGTAATTGGGCGGTCACCATTGGCGGTTGATGCACTGCCGTTGAGGGTAAAGTTTTCACCTTCAAGCACTTCAATTAAAGCGCCAGCCTCGGCGATAGGCGTTTTATTAATAATATTAATAGTGACTTCGTCGGGCGCGCTTTCGATGGCGCCAATCGCGGTAAAGCGAAATACGGCGGCAGAGTCTACGGCCACTTCTGGTGCTGTAAATGAAGGGGTGGCGCTATCACTGTCGAGTGTAATACTTGGCCCTGAAATTTGCTCCCAACGATATTGGCTAACGGCAGGTTCACCAGCGATTACTGATGCTGTCGCTTGTATTGAGCCTACTGCACCTTCTAAAACAGTAACGTCGTCGCCAGCGAAAGCTGTGGGGGCGACAGGAACATTAATAATATTAATGTGAACGTCAGCTGTTGTTATGCCGTGATCGTTAACAGCCGTTAAGCGTAATACGGCAACAGAATTTTCATTAACTTTAGGGGCTACAAGACTTAAGGCCGATTTTGTTGGTGTTTTAATGATGAGTGTCGGGCCTGATACTTGGCTCCATGTTTGCGTCAGTGCATCGCCAAGTGTCGCATTTATTGCAAATTCACTACCTTCGTCGACGGTTGTTGCTCCGCTAATAGTGGCGGTGGGTGGCTCACCTTGAACTGCTCCGCCTCCAAGGCTTACAACATCATTAGGGGCACCACTTTTACCAAACAAACCTGCTGCATCTTCATCTTTTGAACAGCCGGCTAATGCGACGGCGATCGCTAATGGTATAAACGAAACGGCTTTATGTGTGAATCGCATATCAAAACTCCTTGTATGAATAAAAACTGACGAACAATTTTTAAAAACAGGAAGGCTGTAGGCACGAAGGAATATTGAGAAAGTAGAACGAAGGGTTCTCTATCCGTGAGTAAGTGCGACATCCTGTCTTTAATCTAATGCGCTGTCATTAGCGCGGGTCGAAGTATAAATATTTTACAGGGAAGTGCAACAATATTTGTTAACGTATTCGTAAATATATGGGTGGTGACTTATTTTTTTGGTGTTAGGCCGCCGTGGATAATTTTACTGAATAATCACATAGGCGGAATTTTTTAAAAAACAATATATTCTATTGGAGGCATTATTAATGGGGCCTGCTGAGCTATAAATCCAAGCGCTTCCCCATTAGTAATCCACCCCACAAAACACTCCTGTCGCCAGCCCCTGCTTTTACCTCAGATGTATGGCCGCGTAAACCATAGCTGGCGTAGTAACCATTGCTAAAGGCTTTAGTAAAACCTAACCAGCCTTCAATAATGATGTGATTTAATTCGTTGCTGCCGTAGGTTACAGCGGAGTTTTTAAATTGTCCTTGTAAAAATACGTTATACGCACGCGCTTTTACGGAAACACCTCCCCAAAAAAACCATTCATTACAGCTTTTATGAATGTTAGCGGATGATTCTGCGTAGCTGGCGAGTTCTGGGTTAAAGGTGTGCCATTGTGAATTAAGGTTGCCGCTGCGAAAACTTAGCCCCCAACTGGCTTCGGTAATATAGCCTACTGATATCGCTTGAGTTTGTCGCCATTCGGTGTGAGTCACATTATTGTTGAGTAATCGTTGGCGGGATACGCTGTAGCGCAAGGTGGGTTCGCCGCCTTCGGATATTTGATGGTTCCAGCCGTTGGGAGTGTCGCCATTGAGTATTTCATGTGTTTTGGTTTGTACTTGGCCAACAAGGCTTAAGCCCAGTATGCCGTAGGTAAGTTGCGAGCGAACCACAGTATTGCGCGGGGCATTAAGTTGTACAGCGGAGGTACTTAGGTAAACCAAGCTCGAAAAGGGGCGGTCCCCATGAGTGGCGGCGGTTTGAGTAATATCTTCTGGGGTGAAACCGTAAAATCCGGCTTCTATGCCGCCGCTGTGGCCTTTCTCTGCAACGCGGAAAAAGCGGTTTAGTGCGTCAAGAGGAGCATGTGTAGCCGCGGTCAATAGGCTGGCTTTTGAATGGCTAACACTAATGCCATAGGTGTAATCTTGGTCACGCCCCCCAGGGACAAATAAATCATTCTCGTACGAAAAACCCCAGCGTTCGGAATTTTGGCTGTTGCTGGGTAGTGCACTCGGCGTGGCAATGGGAGCTTCTTGCGCATGGAGCGACAACGATAGTAGTGCTGAGAAAAAGAATAAAAGTGCAGTATAGGAGTGCGCTTTAAGGGCGGGCCTACTTATATATAGGTACATAGTTATCTCTTTAGGTGACTGGTCGTCTTTTTATTTATAGCTGACCGGTCGGCTTATTTTTGTCTGTGGGTAAATATATAGATGTCTTGTTGGCTATAAATCGTTTTTTTTGGGGGGCGGGCTTAGTTTAGTGTGGAGCTGAGCATACTTTTAAAGGCTTGCAGTGGCGTGCAAGACTTGGCGGCTTTTGCTCGCATTAATGCGCCTTCCCAGGCATTGAATAAAAACTCAGCGATAACTTGGGCGTCTTGTTGGTTTTTAAGTGTGCCGTTTTGCTGCCCTTCGATAATGACTTTGGCGAGCATGCGAGTGATTTTATTCAGGCTTTTGTCGAGGGTGTTGCGAATATCGTCTGAAGTATCAGCCATTTCTTGGCACATATTGCCAAGGAAGCACCCTTGTTTGTAATCATTGCTGGTGGCACAGTCTATGCCCGATTCAAAAAAGCGAGTTAATCGCTCTAAGGGCGTTAGTGTTGTGTTTTCTAGAAGCGTGGCTGCATGCTCACGGCCTTCTATACTCGCATACTCAATAGCATCAAGCGCAAATTGCTCTTTGCTTTCGAAGTAGTTATAAAAAGAGCCCTTAGGTACGCCAGCCGCATCGACGATATCTTTAACGCTGGTGCCGTTGTAGCCTGCGGCTTTCATTGCATCCATGCCGGCCAGTAATATGGCTTCTTTTTTGTCTTCGCGCTTATTCATGGTGTGGCTACCGCTGTGGTTTAAAGTGTTAATTGTGCGTGCCCGGTATTGTAACAACTGCTTTTGCTGTGAAATAATATGACCGGTCGGCTTATTTGTCAATATCGGCTTTATAACCATTGTCTCTATCTTTATGTGCGTAGTTTCTGGTGGAGTGATTCGGGTTGCAAAAGGGTGGCTTGTTGGAGGTATTACCGGGAACTTCTTTTGTGACCTATACTCGAACTTGCCGCAAAAGCTAGAAACTGCAAGGCTTGCATCGCTGTGAAATTTGACACATGTAAGACTTGGCAGAGCTTAAAAATGAGTGCTACACTCAGCTCGCAATTTTATTTGGAGGTTTACACATTATGGGTACAAGTTTGCAACGTGTTGACGTGCTTGCTCCCGGACAAAATCTTAATGCTTACATGCAGTCGATTAGTCAGTTCTCAATACTGACGGCCGCCGAAGAGCAAGAGATAGCAGAGGATCTTTACTACAGTGAAAGCTTAGAGGCTGCACGTAAGTTAGTAATGGCTCACTTGCGTTTTGTTGTGCATATCGCCAAGTCTTATTCCGGTTATGGCCTTGCGCAAGGTGACCTTATCCAAGAAGGTAACGTAGGCCTAATGAAGGCCGTTAAGCGTTTTAACCCCGAGAAGGGTGTTCGCCTGATCTCTTTTGCGGTGCATTGGATTAAGGCCGAAATTCATGAGTTCATCTTGCGCAATTGGCGCATTGTGAAAATCGCGACGACCAAAGCGCAGCGCAAATTATTCTTTAACTTGCGCGGCCAAAAGAAGCGCTTGGGCTGGTTAACACACGATGAAGCCAAAGCCGTCGCGGCCGATTTAAACGTTGATGTTAAGCATGTGCAGGACATGGAAGGGCGATTATCAGCCTTTGATGCTGGCTTTGACGCTGGCGCAGATGACGATGATGAGTCTACCGCGTACCTAGCGCCAGCCAATATGCTGGAAGATAAGCGCTACGATCCGGCCTCTATGGTGGAAGCAGCAGATTGGGAAAAAACCAGTGTTAACAATCTGGAGTCTGCATTAGAGCAGCTTGATGAGCGCAGCCGTGACATTTTACAGCAGCGCTGGTTGGATGATGATAGCAAGTCGACTCTACACGACCTTGCTGCCCAATATAGCGTTTCGGCTGAGCGTATACGCCAGCTTGAAAAGAACGCCATGAAAAAGCTCAAAGGTATTATGGAGGCGTAGAGGATCTACGGTCTGTAGTGTTTTAAAAAAAGCCGCCGAAAGGCGGCTTTTTTGTGTCTGCTGATTGGGTGCAATGGTTGGGCTGCAATATTCACCCAAAAAGCCATCCACCACACAAAGTTAAGTTTTGGTGTATTGCATTCCCCGCCCTGGCGTCATTAAACTGGGTTAAATGTCTGTTTGTGTCTGGCTGTTCTATCGCGCAATACTGCTCAATGCGAGTTACAGACCCTAGGGGCGGCCAGTGTAGGGGGAATGTATCGTCCATGAATACCGTGCTATTCAATATTAACGACCTGGTTTTGTTGACTGTTTTAGTGATAAGTCTTGCGTTAGCGCTATTTAGCTTTAACCGTAATGGCTACAAAAAACCATCGCGCCATTTACTAATGGCCTTTTTCGCTCTTAACGCCATGATTGCGTTTGATACCCTCGCTTTTTGGGGGAGCGAGGTGCGGTATGCGGCTTTTAATCTTTCACCATGGTTGCTAACCGTATTCAGTTTTTCGGCCTTTGCTTTTGGGCCGGTGCTTTATGGTTTTATTCGCTCAGAACTAATTACGGCTTATCGTTTTCGCTACAGCGATATTATTCATTTACTCCCAGCGCTGCTCATTCCATTTTACCTTTATGGCGTGGCTTATCGCTTCCCTGTGGAGCTTCAGCGTGAGCTTATTTTAAACCTGGGTTTATACAGTCAGCCGCAAACGCATTTTGCTGAATTTATCCTGTTAAAAAAAGTGATGCCGCTTGCGTATGGCATTATGTGTCTTCAGCTGTTTTACATTAGCCGAAAAGAGCCTGGCGCCCAGACCCTTCAATGGAAAAATCTTTTATATCTTGTGGCTGGGTTCAGCCTAATAAAGCTCTGGGCGTTCGTTACTCATTTGGCCGGTATTGTATTACCTGTTGTTTTCAGTGATGTAATGGGTGTTATTGGAAACTATATGACACTGCTTTTGGTGATATTGCTTATGTACTGCGGAGGCCGCAATGGTCGCAGTGTAGAGGCGCAATGCGAAGCAGAATTAAGCCCGCCGCAACCGGCAGAAGATAAGTCTGCCGAGGAGCATGCGCAAGGGCGTGAGCAACTTTTGGCTACCTACCATCAAATCGAGCAATTCGTTGTCGCCGATAAACCGTTTTTGAATCCTACAATGACGCTCGAGCGCTTTGCGCTTCGCGCAGGAGTCTCGCCTCGGAATGTTTCGTTGGCTGTAAACCATTGTTCAAGTAGAAACTTTCACGAGTACCTCAACAGCTTTCGTATTGATGAATCAAAGCGTTTATTAAGTGATGGTTCGCAGGCCCACTTGAGCATACTGGCTATAGCCGAGGCGGCTGGCTTTAATAGCAAAGCGACGTTTAACCGTGTGTTCAAGCAATGCCTTAACACTACACCAACGGCTTATCGGCGCAATGCGGCGGCTCAACATCTATCGGGCGCTTATTGAGACTTTCAGTTTACCTATCGTCGTCTCACTTCCTTTGGGGCGTATTTTGCAGCTTTACCCGCGTTATACCTGGCCGTTACGGTGATGCTTTTACTCTAAAAGCAAAGCAATAAAGGTAGGGCTGTCAAAATGTCGCGAATTATAAAATATCTCACAGTGACGCTTATTTCATGTTTGGCTACAGGGGCGCTAAGCGTTGCTGCCAAACCTTATAAGGGTGCCGAAATATTCACAAGTGATACTGCTCAGTACGGGAAATTTGTGATGCGCATGCGAGCCGCTAAGGCTAGCGGGGTCATTTCAAACTTCTTTTTATGGAAAGATGGCTCAGAGATGGACTCGATCTTTTGGGAAGAAGTAGATGTGGAGGTCTTCGGTAAAAACAATGCTACATCTTGGCAGAGTAATATCATTACTGGCCTAGGCGAAAGAATCTATTCCGAAGAAGTTCATACTCAAAACGACTCATTTGGCGACGGTTACTACACCTTCACAATGGAGTGGACGCCAAATCGGGTGCGCTGGTTAGTGGATGGCAAAGTCATCCGCACAACCAATGGCGGCCAAGCATCAGACTTAACCAGCTTGGCACAATTACGCATTAACTTTTGGCCTCCAGGAATACCGGAGTGGGTCGGTAACTGGAACGATAACGTGCTTCCATTGCAGATGTTTGTAAATTGGGTTGAGTTTTACAGCTGGAATAATGGCAACTTTAATTTAGAGTGGCGTGATGACTTTGATTACTTTGATCAAGGCCGCTGGGGCACCGCAGACTGGACATTTAGCGAGAACCGCGCAGATTTTGCCCCAAACAATGTTGTTGTAAAAAATGGCTACTTAGTTCTCGCCTTAACGCGCGAGGGGCAGGAAGGTTATAACGGTAATCCGCCCGTCGATCAGCCGCAGCAAATGGTATCAAGCAGCGCGCAGCCATCTAGCTCCTCGTTGGCCGCTAGTTCTTCCTCCCAGCCTGCCAGCTCATCCTCTGTTGCCCCTTCATCATCTGTGTCTTCAAGTGCGGCATCATCAGGCAGCCAGGGTACAGTTCAAGTAGGCGCCGCTACAGGCTTGCATTGGCTAGGGCTTTCTCTATTAATTCTGGTTAGAATTTTTGGTTTTCGCTCAGTATTAAATCGCAGAGTAAGCTAACGCAGTATCAGTTTTTGTGTGAATTGGCGTTTTTCGCTCAACGTAAAACTTGCCAATATCGGCCTGTTTGGTGCACATCGCCACCAAACAGGCCTGATTCAACAGCAAGGCTAAAAGCCGTAGTTGATAGTCAAAAAGGTGAGTGTTCTCTTTACATGCATCGCACAAAACGAGTGCCTGTCCCAGCTATTTGATGTTGAATATAGGGGGGCTGTCCCGCTATCTGCGTACGTAACAGGCAATAAAAAAAGCCGCTAAGAAAGTTAAGCTTTAGCGGCTTTTGGGGGCGAGGTTCATCCTGGAGAATACTAACCTATTGATTTGATAGCTTAATGTTATGGGTGTCCCCGATTAGTTTCCGTGCCGCGCGAGGGTTTTCTGATGTGATAAAGTTTCTTAAGCGGGCAATATCCTTAGATGCGCCAGTCAACCAGACTATCTCACAGGGCATGGTTTCTCCTCATCCGCACCCCAAGAGTCTAGCCAATCCATCATATCTTCATTGCTGACGGTTTCGCCGGTTTCTTGGTATTCCTGCCAGCGCGCCATTGTCAGTTCATTTTCACGCTGTTTACGCTCCTCTTTCTCGACATAGCGGGTTAGCGCCTCTTTAGCTAAGAAACTCTTGGAACTGTGTGTCTTGGCCGCTAGTGAATTTAAGCGTTTTTCAAGCTGTTCGTCTAATCGCACGTCTAACATAAGGTCACCTGTTTGCATTTGTTAAACACTGTTTAACAACAGTAACGCTACACCGTCTCATCTTCCATTTTTTCCTCGCTCAGAGCCGTGTACAGCTCCTCTTCGGTCGCTTCCTGCTTGTCGCTCTCGATGCATCGTCGGGTGGGTTGTGTCATGGATTTACTTGAGCTTCGAGATACTCACGTGGGTGTATATCTCGGTGGTGTTGATGCTCGCATGGCCTAGCATCTGCTGGATAAAGCGGATGTCGGCTTGTTTGATGTATTTAGTCACCGAGCGACTAAGGCGGTCGGGTGTGAGCGGCTGGCCG
>NZ_CEXWTU010000210.1:0-8666 GCF_982758155.1 Marinagarivorans sp.
AAATAATCAATTCGCCTTTTGGGTGGGCATTATTTCTAACCCACCTGAATAGTTACAACTTTTTTAGGTTTAAAGCTTGCCCAGTAAAAAGAGCATTAATGCTTTTTGTGCATGTAGGCGATTCTCGGCCTCATCCCAAACAATGGATATGGCATTATCTTCGATCAGCTCGGCGCTGACTTCTTCGCCGCGATGAGCGGGGAGGCAATGCATGAAAACGGCATCCTTATTGGCGTGTGCCATGAGCGAGTGGTTCACCTGGAAGGCTGCAAACTTTTCTTCGCGCTCTTGCTGTTCTTCTTCTTGGCCCATGCTGGCCCAAACGTCTGTGACTACCCAATCTGCGGTGGTTACGGCTTCAACAGGGTCGTGTGTCACTGTGACGATATCCGCATGTTGCGCAACGAGTTCAGCGTTGGGCTCAAAACCTTCTGGGCAAGCGATGTGAAGCTTAAACCCACACAGTGCTGCAGCATTGATGTACGAGTGGCACATATTATTACCATCACCGACCCAGGCGACTTTTTTACCCTTTGGTGAGCCTCTGTGTTCAACATAGGCCTGTATGTCTGCGAGGAGCTGGCAGGGGTGGTACATGTCGGTGAGCGCGTTGATCACGGGCACTTGTGAGTGAGCGGCAAAGCGTTCGACAATATCATGACCAAAAGTGCGAATCATGATGATGTCGACCATGCGCGACAATACTCGAGCTGAGTCTTCGATGGGCTCGCCGCGGCCTAGCTGGGTGTCGCGAGAGGATAAAAACAACGCCGAGCCGCCGAGCTGCGTCATGCCTGATTCGAAGGATACGCGGGTGCGAGTCGATGACTTTTCAAATATCATCCCAAGGACTTGTTGTTCCAGCTGCTTATTCAGCTCGCCGCTTCGGCGCGCTTTTTTCAGGTTAATAGCAGCCGTAATAATGGTGTCTAGCTCGGCGCTGGTAATGTCTGTTAAAGATAAAAAATGGCGAATACTCATGCCTAAAGTCCTATGCATAGAATTCGTTAATGAGGTCTACAACGATGGCAATAATGTCATCTGCTTGAGTCTCGGTAAGGGTGAGGGGCGGAAGCAATCTAATCGTATTGCCCGCTGTAACGTTCATGAGTAGTTGTCGCTTGTTAGCGCTTGCGACGAGCTCGGCGCAAGGTTGATCGAGTTCAATGCCTAGCATTAGGCCTTTACCGCGAATATCTTTAACGTGCACATTCTGGTTAAGGGCTTGTTTGAATTGAGCCAGAAAGTAGTCGCCCAACTCTGCTGCGCGATTACACAGGTTGTCTTCAATAATCGTATTCACTGTAGCGAGGCCAGCGGCGCAAGCAATCGGATTACCGCCAAATGTGGAGCCGTGGTTACCGGGTTGCAATACTGTGGCTGCGGGCCCTTTTGCTAAGCAGGCTCCTAAAGGTAGGCCATTAGCTAAGCCTTTGGCTGTGGTAACAACGTCGGGCTTAATGCCTGCTTGTTGATACGCAAAGAAACTACCGGTTCGGCCGTTCCCGGTTTGGATTTCATCCAATATCAGTAACCACCCCTTGTTGTCGCATAATGTGCGCAGATTGTTCAGGTAATCAGAATCTGGGACGTGAACGCCGCCTTCACCTTGGATAGGCTCGATCATAACGGCCACTGTATTGGCGGTTGCGGCGGCTTCTATGGCGGCGATATTGTTAAAGGGAACGTGGCTAAAGCCTTCTACCAATGGGGTAAATCCGGCTTTTACTTTGTCGTTTCCTGTGGCCGTGAGTGTTGCCATAGTGCGGCCATGAAAGCTGCTTTCGGCAGTAATAATATGGGGGGCCGTGATGCCTTTATCGTTACCGTATTTACGCGCGATTTTTATCGCCGCTTCATTGGCTTCTGCACCGGAGTTTGAGAAGAATACGCAATCCATTCCTGAGATTTCAACAAGTCGCTTGGCGAGTTCAATTTGTGGGTCAACTAAGTAGAGGTTAGAGACGTGAACAAGTGTTTGGACTTGTTGGGTGACGGCTGCAGTAACCGCAGGATGGCAATGCCCAAGACCGCAAACGGCAATACCCGACAAACCATCCAAGTAGCGCGTGCCATCAACATCCCAGACATAGGGGCCTTCGCCCTTAACTAATTTGGTTGTTCTGTCGCCGTAGGTATTCATTAAGCTCATTTCCGGTTTCCATGCATAGGGCTTGAGGTGGAAGCACTTCTTTATCGGGCCTTTGGGGGTATTGCCCGCCAAAACAAAAAGGCAGCCAAGGCTGCCTTTAGGGCGTGTATTCTAGGGGGTATTTACAGTTTTGTAAATTTTACCCATTTGTTAGATGAGTTAACGCTATTGACGGCTTACGGGCCTTCGCTTTCTGCAGGCTTAGCATCTTTAGCTGGGCCGGGTTTTGGGCTGGCCGATGGCTCGTCACCGGCGAGGGCGGCGAGAACCTTTTTCTCTAGAATGCTGGCATCAATTGGCTTGATGACATAGTCGGTAATGCCTTCGACAATAGCTTTTTTGATACGGGCAGCCTCCGAGACAGCGGTAACCATTATGAAGTGGGTGTCTTGCAGGCGCGCTAGGTTGCGTACTTGCTGTTTAACTTCAAGCCCTGTTAGCTCGGGCATATCCCAATCGCACAATACGATATCGAAGACTGGTGATGCATTTTTCAGCATATTCACGGCTTCCCGGCCATCTTTTGCACGTTCAATGTGTTTTATGCCCATATCTTCGATAATACCCTCTAAAAGCATGGCTGAATCGGGATCGTCTTCAGCGATCAGAACGTGTGCTTCGGGGAGTGGAATGGCTCGTTTTTTACGTTTCTTGGGGGAGCTAGGAGGGGCTTGTGGTGTGATCGTTTTGATGGGGGTGATTTTCTCAATTTTTTTGATAGCGCTACTGAGTATACGCAACATGTTTTTGTGTTCACTCAGGGCTTTATCGTCAAGCTTACCGTCGTTAATGGTTTTAGATAGCCAAGCGCAGCGCTTGCTGACAGTATCAACGAGAAATTTTTGTTCTATTGCATCAAACATAGTCATCTCTGAATGGTATTACATTAGAGTTAACTTTAGTTCACAGAAAAGAAGTTTGCTGGCTGCTGAGCCAAAAGTGGTTCAGCAGCTAAGGTGCGGTTGGATACTATTCCCTTAAACGGAGATTATTCAAAATGCTTAGGGTTATCCGAGGCTTCAGGTTTTGAAGAGGATAAGGCCTTTTGCATATAGGCATAATAGTCATCGCTGAGTGAGCGGCTAACGTCACGACGGTCAGTACTTTTACGACGCTTGCGGTGAAATAGGTCGATGTCCATGTTTCGGCAAGGGTCGGCGTCTTCTCGGCGATCAGAGCCCTTGCGGCGATCTATAAAAAATATCGGGTGATGCATAAGGAGTTCTCTCATCATTACGGCTTATCGCTTTCAACTTTAGCGCGTTGAATAAAAAAAGCCAGTGCTTTGACGAAGAATTCGGCCAGTTGGAGGGAAAGGCTGCCAAATGGTTAGGCTGGGCGCCTCTTGGCTACGGGTTGCGACGGAGTGTCAAATAACAGTGAAAATAACTTTGCCTTTAACCTGCGGGTTCACTTATACGGCCTCGGCTCATTAGGTTCATGGCTGTGAGCTTACGCCCCCATACACAGCCGGTATCCAGTGCGTGAATACCGTGATGTTTTGTCATGCCATCTAGGGCTGCCCAATGACCAAATAGGATGCCTTGATCCCGTGTGGCGCAGTGGTTAAACCAGGGGATAAACCCTTGCGGGGCTGAACTGGCTGATTCCTTTGCGGTTAGGTTGAGCTCACCATCCGCGCCGATAAAGCGCATGCGTGTAAAGTAATTAGTGATAACCCTAAGTCGGTCGTTGCCGCTTAAAGAGTTGCGCCACGCGCTTGGTTCGTTGCCATACATTTCATGTAAAAAACTGCGATAACGTGCGTCGTCCTTTAGGCAGGTGGAGACTTCATCGGCTAGCGCGAGTGCTTGCTCTGTAGACCAAATGTGCGGAATGCCGGCATGGCTCATTATGAAGTGGTTACTGTTCTGTACTAAAGGTTGTTGTCGAAGCCATAAAAGTAACTCGGCGCAATCTTGGGCGGCGAGTACATCCTGTAGGGTGTCTTTTGAGGATAGCTTTCGGGCGCCTTCTGAAGCGGCAAGTAGATGCAGATCATGATTGCCCAGTACCACGCGAGCTTTATTGCCAAGATTCTTAATAAAACGCAATACGCTGAGGTTGTCGGGACCTCGGTTCACCATATCGCCGGCGACCCACAGGGTGTCGAACTTGGGATTGAAGTCGATACGTTTGAGAAGGCGAAAAAATGGCTTAGCACAGCCTTGAATATCACCTATTGCCCAGTCGGTCATAGTGTCAGTCTTATTATTATCGGTGTACTTAGTGTACTTAGTGTATTTGGTGTACTTGATGAATTTAGTGCAGCTTGCTGGGTTGAATCAGCGTAAAGGTTGGGATAGCGGCGTTAAAGTTTTCGCCATCGAGTGTCTGCATTTGGTAGCTGCCTGCCATTGTGCCCACGGCGGTCTCCATGACGACACCGCTTGAATAGGTGTGGCTTTTCCCGGGTTGTATTACCGGTTGCTCGCCAATAACGCCAGGGCCTTTGATTTCTTTTGTTTGGTCTTTTTCGTCAGAGATCAACCAGTGGCGACTAATCAATTGTGCGGGCGCAGAGCCTTTATTCGCAATGGTAATCGTGTAGGCGTATACGTAGCGGGATTGATCGGGTCGTGACTGTTCACTTAAGTAGCGCGTTTTGACCTGCACATTAATGGTGTCGCTCAGCTGTATTTTGTCGTCTACAAGGTCAGTCATGGTAACTCGGCTCGATGGGGGGAACATATGACTGTGTTATAGCCACTAAGGTGTACATTTTAAGTGTAAAGGCACTCAATTATGAGTGCTGTTCGTCAGGCTTATTAAACAAATAGTTAGCCAGTGTCACGTAGGTTTCGAGTGGTAACGTCTCGGGCCGGAGTGACGGATCAATATTCAGCGCTTCTAGTTCATCGCTATTGAGTAGCGTTTTGAGTGTGTTGCGCAAGGTTTTGCGGCGCTGACTAAAGGCCGTTCGTACTACGATATCCAGTGTTTTATGGTCCTCAACGGGGTGGCGCGGTTGTGCTTGTGGTGTTAATCGGACAATAGCGGAGTCTACTTTGGGTTGTGGGTCAAAGCATTCTGGACCTACATCGAACAGGTACTCAACATCACAACTGTATTGCGTCATGATACTGAGGCGGCCGTAGTTGTTCTCGCCAGCCTTAGCGGCCATACGCATAACCACTTCTTTTTGCAGCATAAAATGCATATCCCTCACCATATGGCTGTAGCTCAATAGGTGAAAAATAAGCGGGGTCGAGATATTGTAGGGTAAATTACCGACAATACGCAGTGGCCTCTCGGCGTTCCCAAGCTGAGCGAAATCAAATTTTAGGGCGTCGGCTTGGTTGATGTTAAAGGTGGGAATGTGGCCAAATTTTTCTTGCAGGATGGGGACTAAATCTCGATCTAGCTCCACCACATTGAGTTGTTCACAGGTGTCTAAAATTAACCGTGTTATGGCGCCTTTACCAGGGCCAATCTCTACCATGTTGTCGGTAGCGGCAGGGCGGATAGAGCGCACGATGTGATTGATGATACTTTCATCGTGTAAAAAGTTTTGTCCAAAGCGCTTGCGAGCGCGGTGTTGCTGTTCTGCTCGA
This sequence comes from Marinagarivorans sp., assembly GCF_982758155.1. NCBI lineage: Bacteria > Pseudomonadati > Pseudomonadota > Gammaproteobacteria > Cellvibrionales > Cellvibrionaceae > Marinagarivorans > Marinagarivorans sp. The sequence continues at coordinate 5,707 of NZ_CEXWTU010000210.1, forward strand.
CTCATGTGCTGAGGGCCTGCTGTGTGTGAGTGGCTTTTATCATTGTTTCTGCGTAGCGAATGGCGGTGCGAAGGCTGCCTAAGTCGGCCGTGCCTTTGCCGGCAAGATCGAGTGCGGTGCCGTGATCGACTGATGTGCGAATAAAGGGTAGGCCTAGTGTGATGTTGACTGCGTTGCCGAAGCCTTTGTATTTTAATACCGGGAGTCCTTGATCATGAAACATCGCCAATACGGCATCGGCACCTTCAAGGTGTTTGGGAGTAAATAATGTATCGGCAGGCAAGGGACCGGTTAAGCGCCACTGATGCTGCCTGCGTAATTTTTCGAGTAATGGTTCGATGACGTCAATTTCTTCACGCCCCATATGACCGCCTTCACCGGCGTGCGGGTTCAAGCCGCAAACGAGAATGTGTGGCTGTACAATACCAAACTGGGTGACTAGGTCGTGATGTAAAATAGTGATGATCGATTCGAGTAATTCTTGGGTGATAGCCGCCGGCACATCTTTTAAGGGCAGGTGTGTAGTTGCCAAGGCAACGCGCAAGCCTTCGGTGGCTAGCATCATTACAACGTGTTCGCGTTGGCTGCGCGCGCACAAAAATTCGGTATGTCCGCTAAAAGGAATGCCGGCATCGTTAATAACACTTTTTTGTACGGGCCCTGTCACCAATGCCTCAAAGGTGCCATTTAGGCAATAATCAGTGGCGATTTCGAGCGTGCGCAATACGTATTGCGCGTTATCGGTATTGAGTAGCCCCGGAGTAGCGGGGACTGAAAGCGGAACATCAATAACGTGTAAGGTCTTTGGTGCCGAGCACGAGGTTGAATCGTAGGGGGCAATAACGAGATCGATCCCAAGTGCTTGGCAGGTATTTTCTAGTAGTGCGTGATTGGCCACGGCCACCAACGCAGTATTGTTTTCGCTGGCAAAGCGACAGACAAGTTCGGGTCCAATGCCAGCGGGTTCACCGGGGGTTACAGCTATCACTAACCTTGCGCCTCGGTTTTAAATTCTACGAATGCTTCATCGCGCAATTCGCGTAGCCAGACTTGAAGCTCATCCTCAAAGCGGCGGTTGGTGAGAATATTACGCGCTTTATTGCGTACGACAGCTTCGGTCATATCTTCATCACGCTGCTCTTGTACTTGCAGAATGTGCCAGCCAAAACGGCTGCGAAAAGGAGCAGAGATTTCGCCGACGGCGTTTTCGGCCATGGCTTTTTCAAAGGCGGGAACAAATTGCCCTGGGCTGGACCAGCCTAAATCACCGCCGGCTAACATGGAGCCGATGTCTTCTGAATGTTCTTTGGCGAGTTTTGCAAAATCAGTACCATCAAGAATTTCCTGACGAATTTTGGTGAGTTTCTTTTCGGCTTGTTCGTCGGTCAAGATGGCGGACGGCTTGATAAGTATGTGGCGTGCCAGTGATTGTTTAATCACCTGTGACTCTTCGCCGCGTATTTCATACAGTTTGATAATGTGGAAGCCTGCGGCGCTGCGCGCAGGTTTAGAGACGCCACCAGCTTCAAGTTCTGGGGCTATTTGTGCGAATAGGCTAGGGAGGTCGCTTGTTTTACGGAATCCGAGATCGCCGCCTTTGAGCGCATTGGGGCCTTTAGAGTTAGCAATAGCTAGCTCGGCAAAGACGGCACCTTTGCTAGCTTTTTGATACAGGGTTTCGGCTTTTTCTTTGGAGGCCAATATATCGGCCTCACTAGCTGATTGCGGCAATGCAATTAGGATGTGGCCTAAATGATACTCTGGCGATAACCAAAATTGTGCTTCGGCCGATTTCAAAAAATTATCAATTTCCAAATCGGATACGGTAATACGCTGAGAAACTAAACCGCGCTGAATGTTTTGAATTAGCATATCGCGTTCTATGCGTTCACGTAGCGTTTTAATGGTCAAACCTTCCATTGCGAGCTGCGCATTAAACTGCGCTTCGCTTAAACCGTTTTCGCTCATCATATTATTGATGACGTTATTGGTCTCGGCATCGTCCAAGGTCACGCCATAGCGGTGAGCCATTTGCACTTGCAGTTGTTCAACAATCAGGTGCTCTAGCACCTGCTCTTGGAGTGTGACCATGTCGGGCAGGGCCATTTTTGATCCTTGTGCCCGGGCGGTAATCACGGCAAGGCGATCAGCGAGTGTGGACTCCAGAATAATTTGGTTGTCGACAATAGCGGCAATGCTATCGATAAGCTTGGGTTCGGCGTGTGCGCTTGAGGCTGTAAGTGCAAGAGCGCAGAGCAGGGTTTTGACGTGTTTTTTCATAATCAATCCAAAGGGGTTAGCGGTCTTGGTCGTAGCCAAAAATACTGTCTTTTAAGAGGTTTTCGATACGCTTGCCAGAACTCCCAAGACCCAGTAACTCAATTTCAAAGAACAGGCCTTGGTCATAAGGGCGGTCGTATTCAGCGGTTAATGCGAGTTGTGCATCTAGCCAGCGACGTGCAACAGCGCGTATTCGGTAGCAACAGGAGTCGTATTCGAAGCCGATAAAGGTCTCAAGTTCCCGTTGTTCGTCGATGTCATAAAATGTTCGGCCCAACAAACGCCATTGATTACCCGCAGGTAAAAAGAAAGAGAGGTCCAGTTGGTCGATCTTTTGGCTGAGCTCTCCCGTGGCTAGTGGCTGCTCGCGGGCATAACGGTAGCCCAGGTTGAACAGCCAGTTGTCGTCGGTATAGTGCAAGCCATAGCTGGCGCGCATCATTTTTTTTGTTTTCGGGTTGTATTGTACGCTACCGAGCGAGCGAATTTTTTTACTGAGCGATGCGCTAAATTGACCTGCAATATCCGATTCCTGTGAGGTGTCGGATTCTTCGTTTAGACCCACGCGGCGTTCGTCAAAATAAAATAACTGGCCTAGGCTTACATCCCAGAGTGGGTCGCCATTACTGCGAAAATAACGGTGGGTTAGGCCAAGTGTCAGTTGGTTGGCATCGTCTAAG
>NZ_CEXWTU010000211.1:0-8628 GCF_982758155.1 Marinagarivorans sp.
TTCGGCGGTGGTTTTGTTGCCTATTGCTGTATTGGCAGGCACTGGTTTAGCGGGCTTGCCCATAGCGCGCCATCTGCTAGCGGGCGTACTCAGTTGGATGACATCACTGCAAGTGCTACAAAGTGGCGGAATGATTGAGGCGCATTTTGGTTATTTTGTAACGGCCTCTGTTTTCTTTTTATACCGCGATGCCAAGGTCTTCATAACGGTTTTTGCATGCGGTGCCATAGCGCATATCGGTTTGTTTGTTATCCAGCACATGCACCTTTTTCACAACTTCTTTTTTTACGATCATGAGAATTGCACTGTGGGAGTTGTGTTAATTCATGCGGGGTATTTAGGTACTGAATGTTTCTTGATGGGGATTCTTGCGAATAATGCTAAACGTGATCAGCAGCTAACGAGCACTATTGAGCGAGTTGTTAGTGGCGGTAATCAGCTGGATTTAACACAGCGTCTTGTCGGTAATAATGGTGTTGCGGACCTATTGAATCAATTACTCGTAGCGATGGCGGGGGCTGTACATAAATCGGGCGTGGCTTCTGGGCGGGTGGATTTAGGGTTGACGCGTTTATTAGATGATATTCGAGGCTTTGGCGAGCTAGCGCAGAATGAATACGACCGAACGAATGTAATTGCATCAACCACTGAAGAGCTGGCGACGACTTCGGCCGATATGGTGCGGGATATGCAAAACGCGAATGAGCAGCTACGCACGGTGGGCGCTGCGAACGATTCAGCGAGTCAGCATTTAAAGGGCTGTCAGCAGTCATTGGCGCAACTGAATTCGCTAATTCAAGAATCTAACAGTACTGCTCAGTCGTTAGAGCAATACGCCAGTAATATTTCTGATATTTTAAATGTGATTAATAGTATTGCAGAGCAAACCAATTTACTCGCCTTGAATGCGGCTATTGAGGCCGCTCGTGCGGGTGAGCAAGGGCGAGGTTTTGCGGTAGTTGCCGATGAGGTTCGCGCGCTGGCAACGCGTACGCAAGAATCAACGAATCAAATTAAAGGCACTATTAGTCAGTTGCAAAGCGCTAGCGCTAAAGCCGTTGATATTATGCAAAGTTCAAAATCACATGCCGAGCAAAGCATTGAGAAAATACAGCTGACAGTTGCTGAAGTAGAAGAAAGCCAAGCTAAAATGCAGGCCTTAACTGACATTAATTGTGCGATGGTTGTTGGTGTTGAGCAGCAGGGGCATGCCAGCCGAACTATCGCCGATAGTGCAGCTGAAATAAATTTATTAATTGAAGAGTTGGTGGCGAGAACGCGATCGAGCAGTGACTTAGGGCGGGAAATTAAAGCGCAGTCTCAAGACTTACAGGCATTAATGGCTGTTTTTAAAACGGCATAAAGCAATTTAGGGATTGTTTCGGTTGGCACAATTATACTGTTCTCCAAAGTGGAGCTAAGCAATGAGGTAGTAAGCTAGTAAGGCGGGAGCACCTCTAAAAATAGTCATTATTGAGTGAGGGCAAGGAAGTGCCTCCGCTATCGAGGAAAATTGTATTTTTAGAGACACCCTAGCGTTGCTTCGCTCTAGCTTCGATGTACTGTTTTTTCACGTTGTTGTCCTGATAATAGTTGCCCTGCTTGTCGGGGCTTTTTTTGCCTGTCGTTACCTTTTTATTGTCGTGTGAATGAGTGCTTTTTTAAAAGGTGCTAGTCGCTGATAATGGTCGTTTTTGTTGGGAGGTGATTATGCAAATTCCTTTAGGAAAATATCGGCATTACAAAGGGCAGTATTATCATGTTACGGGGGTGGCAAAGCACAGCGAAACAGAAGAGTTCCTGGTGGTATACCGCACGCTATACGGTGACTTTCAACTTTTTGTACGCCCGTTAGCTATGTTTACTGAGTCGGTGGTTATTGATGGTCAAACATTGCCTCGCTTTGCTTTTGTTGAGGCCATTTAAGTGGGGAATTCGGCTGTTATTGTTGGTGATATTGGTAAGGGTAGTGAATGAGCTGCATGGTTGATGATGTTTTTTTTATGCATCTTGCACTTTCACAGGCGCGCCTTGCTTACGATTGTGACGAGGTGCCAGTAGGCGCCGTTATTGTGCAAAATGGCATAGTCGTAGGGCAGGGGTTTAATCAACCGATTAGTGCATGCGACCCTACCGCACATGCTGAAATACAGGCTTTAAGGTCTGCCTCGGTACAGCTTCGTAACTATCGTTTACCGGAAGCAACGCTTTATGTCACGGTGGAGCCTTGCACAATGTGTTTAGGGGCGTTAATTCATGCGCGAATTCAGCGTATTGTATTTGCAGCAACGGAGCCCAAAGCGGGGCGTGTTTGTAGCCACAGTTTACTGGACGACCCGTGCTTTAATCATCGGGTGGAGGTATCTGCTGGTGTTTGTGCTGAAGCGGCTAGCGCGCTAATGCAGCAGTTTTTTGCCGAGAGGCGTGCGCGCAAAAAAGCGTTAAAAAGCAGCGCGCTGAAAGACACCCTCTAATGCAGGTTATGGCTTAGGGGCGTGCACGGAATAAGTTGCTGGAATTTGGGTTTTTGGGTGCTTGCTTGACGAGGCGAAAATATGGCGTAATAGCCAGCTATTGCAAATGTTTTTAACGAAGGCAAGTGTGCACCCAGGAATTCAAAAACGGGAAGTTATTTCATGCACGCCCCTTACATCGCGTTAATGACTTCGAGTTCTTCTAAAGCGCTACTAATGATTGATTCGTAGCCTAGAGGCTTATCTTCTGGGCTGCCTTCGGCGGCTATCGCCTCTTGTTTTTCGCGTTCTTGTTCTTTCCATGAAATAACATTGTAAAAATTACGGATGTTATTGACGTAACTTACGGCCTCGTGCCCACGGGCATAGCCATAGCGTGTTTTTTTATAATATTGGCGTTTAGTCAGCAGCGGTAAGCGTTCGCGTACATCACTCCACAGGTTGGGGTTGCCACCTTGATCTTGGGTGATTTTACGGGCGTCTTGCATATGTAAAAAACCAATGTTGTAGGCCGCTAGAGCTAGCCAAGTGCGATCAGGTTCTACAATGTCGTCGCTTAAGCGGTCGTACATTTTTCGAAAATAGCGTGCGCCGCCATCAATGCTTTGGTCTGGATCTAGCCGGCTTTTCACACCCATTTCGCGTGCGGTATTGCGTGTTAACATCATAAAACCGCGCACACCGGTAGGGGATTTAGCCTTAGGGTTCCAGTGTGATTCTTGATAGCTAAGAGCCGCTAATAGCTGCCAGTCGAGATCTGTTTTTTTTGCGGCAAGTTCGATTTTCTCGCGCCATTTAGGAAATCGGGTACGCAAACGTTTAGTAAAAACTAATGCGCCGCTGTAGTTGATGTGACCGACGTGGCCGTAAAAGCTTTCTGTTATTTCGGCAAGCTTGCCGGATTCTTCCAGTTGCGTTAAATAGCGGTTGGCGGCTTGCCGCAAGCTGTGGTCAGTAATTTTAGGCAGTGCCCAGCCGAGCGGTTCGGGTTCGGTAAGGTCAAAAGCAGCAAGCGCCCGAGGGTATACGCTACTGTTCATTTCTAAAGCGTTGGAATCGACAATCGCGTAGGTAGTTTTTTTGTTGTGTACCATTTCAAGTAGATCGAGCATTTCGATATCTTGGCGTTCGTTCCAGACGAGATCGGGGTATTCGCGCTTGAGTTCTCTTAAGCGTTCGGCATGGCTGCTATTGCCGATAACTAATATATCGGCGCCGATAAGGTCTTGTATGCTTTCGGGTTTTGGGGAGTTTGAACGGTAAATCACTTTCTGTGTGACGTGTAAGTAGGGTTGACTAAAACTAACGACTTCGGCGCGTTTGGCCGTTATTGTTAGGCCGGCAGCACCCATATGTACATCGCGCGAGGCTATCGCCTGAAATATGTGACCAAGATCTTCTTCTTCGACAATCTCTAGTTCTACACCTAAATGTTTAGCGAAACCGCGTAATAGTTCGTAGTCGAAACCGGTGTAGCCATCAGCCCCTTGATAGTAGGTGGTAGGCCCATTGCGCGAAGCGACGGTAAGTACCCCTTCTTTTTGAATGCGATCCAGCAGTGTGGGCAAGCGACTGCTGGTAAGTAATGAGCACAGGCAAAACACACAGGCGACAACAAGCACATGGTTACAAACCCTGTGGCTGATGATGCTAAGTGTTCGGATCCATGGCGCCATAATACTGAGTGACCTTTTTAGTGTTAGCTTCCTGCTTGCTTTGCCCCGGTTGAAGCGTTCATTTTTGGGTGCGCAGGTATTTAATTCGTGCGGAAATGTTAATTGTTAAGCGTATCCCCAGTAACTTCCAGTTACGACTTAAACTGTTTCGCGCTTAAAAACGGTTGGTTCTAGCGCAGTTGTACGCATTGGCGGCGATAAACGGTCCAGCCTAAATAGCGATTAAATGCGCCATATTTTAGGGGCGTTACTGCATTGGCTGGTTGTGTGATTTTGCCTGATAGTGGCTATTCACTTTATTTTTTTAATGCCAGCATTTTAGTCTGTTCTTAGTGCCTTTTACGACACAAATAAGCCGTAATATAGCAAATTAATGTAACGGTTTTGTTCAAAAAAGAATCAATTTTATCCCTATATGCGCGTGATTGGAAGCATACCACGCCATAAATGATAACCGAGGTGCCAGTTCTTCGTCAGGTTTACTTGAGAGTAAGGCGTTGTTACGGCTGCTACTTGCCCGCAAATCGAGTACAATGCGCGCTTTTTCGACAACCCGTCTTATGAACTGCGAGACCTATCCCTCCATGTTGATTTTGCCCGGTGCACCTGCGCTATCAGAATTCCGTACTCAAAAACTCCTTTCGTCGCTTCAGGCTTTGCAGCCGGGCATTTCAGCGGTTTACGCTGAGTACGTTCACTTTGCTGACCTCAGCGATGCCTTAACTGCCATCGAAACTGAGGTGATTGTTCGATTACTGACTTATGGCCCAAAGGCCGATAAGCAAGCCGGCGATGGCCAGTTATTACTGGCTGTGCCGCGCCCAGGCACTATTTCGCCTTGGTCGTCGAAGGCAACCGATATTGCTCACAATGCCGGCGTGGCGAAGGTTAACCGTATTGAACGCGGCGTTGCCTATCATGTTGAAGGCGATTTTGACCCAAATGCTGTAACCGGTTTGTTACACGACCGAATGGTTGAGGTGATGTTTGCCAGCTTGGATGAAGCTGAAGCTTTATTTGCCAAGCATGAACCGCGCGCTTTGCATTATGTTGATGTGCTTGAGGGTGGCCGGATTGCGCTAGAAGCTGCCAATGCTTCTTTGGGTTTAGCCTTGGCTGAAGATGAGATCGATTATCTTGTTGCTAGCTTCAAAGACTTAAAGCGCAACCCAACCGATGTTGAGCTGATGATGTTTGCGCAAGCGAACAGTGAGCATTGTCGTCACAAGATCTTTAACGCGAGCTGGACCATTGATGGCGAAAATAAAGACTTATCGCTGTTTAAAATGATTAAAAATACCTACGAGCTCGGTGGTGAAGATGTGCTGTCGGCCTATGCTGATAATGCTTCTGTTATGACGGGTTCAGTCGCGGGGCGATTCTTTGCCGATACCGATACCCATGAGTACAGCTACCATCAAGAGCCTGTGCATATTCTGATGAAGGTTGAAACACATAACCATCCAACGGCTATTTCGCCCTTTTCGGGAGCGGGTACGGGTTCTGGTGGCGAAATTCGTGATGAAGGTGCTGTTGGTAAAGGCTCTAAGCCGAAAGTTGGCCTGAGTGGTTTTACGGTTTCTAATTTGCAAATCCCTGGTTACAACCAGCCTTGGGAGCAAGATTACGGCAAGCCTGGCCGTATCGTGACTGCACTCGATATTATGTTGGACGGCCCCATTGGTGGCGCGGCATTTAATAATGAGTTTGGTCGCCCGAATATCTGTGGTTATTTCCGTACATTCGAACTCGATTTTGATGGCGAGCGCCGCGGTTACCACAAGCCGATTATGTTGGCGGGTGGTTACGGCAATATTCGTGAAGAGCATATTGCCCAAGAAGAGTTTGTACCCGGTTGCCACTTGATTGCCTTAGGCGGCCCAGCGATGTTGATTGGCTTGGGTGGTGGTGCGGCTTCCTCTATGGCATCGGGCACCTCTTCAGAAGATTTAGATTTCGCATCCGTTCAGCGTCAAAACCCTGAAATGGAGCGCCGTTGCCAAGAAGTCATTGATCAGTGCTGGCAGTTAGGTACCGATAACCCCATTGCCTTTATTCATGATGTGGGTGCTGGTGGTCTTTCGAATGCGTTCCCCGAATTGGCGAAAGATGGTGGGTGTGGTGCCAATTTTGAATTGCGTGAAGTGCCCAACGATGAGCCGGGTATGTCGCCTTTAGAAATTTGGTGTAACGAATCGCAAGAGCGTTATGTAATGGCCGTTGAGCCAGTTTCACTGGAGCGCTTCAAGGCGATTTGTGAGCGTGAGCGTTGCCCTTATGCCGTTGTTGGCGAGGCGATTAGTGAGCAAAAGTTGGTTGTCAATGATCGGCATTTTGATTCTAAGCCTGTTGATCTTCCTATGAGTGTGTTGTTTGGCAAGGCGCCAAAAATGCACCGCGAAGCCGATACTTATAATGCGGCCTTACAGCCTCTTGATATTCAGTTGTCGGTTGCCGAGGCGGCCGAGCGGGTATTGCAGCACCCCACCGTTGCGAGCAAGCAATTCTTAATCACTATTGGTGATCGCTCGGTTACCGGTATGGTTGCACGCGATCAAATGGTTGGACCTTGGCAGGTGCCGGTGGCAGATTGCGCGGTTACTACGGCGACCTTTGATTCTTACGCGGGCGAAGCGATGAGTATTGGCGAGCGCACACCGATTGCACTGATGGATGCTGCGGCTTCTGGGCGCATGTCGGTAGCTGAAGCCATCACCAACATAGCCTGTACCCCTATCGATAAATTGCGCGACATTAAGCTTTCGGCTAACTGGATGTGTGCTGCGGGCCATAAAGGTGAAGATAGTAAGCTATATGAAGCTGTTAAAGCCGTTGGTATGGAGGTGTGTCCTGCGCTGGGTATAACGATTCCAGTGGGCAAAGACTCCATGTCTATGCGTACGGCCTGGCAGCAAGACGGCCAAGAAAAAGCCGTCACTTCGCCAATGTCTTTGGTGATAACCGCTTTTGCGCCAGTAGTTGATGTACGCAAAACAATTACACCCGAAATAAAAGCTACGGACGACAATGTTTTACTGCTGATCGATTTGGCGGCAGGTAAGCAGCGCTTGGGTGGTTCTATTTTGGCGCAAACCTGTAATCAAATGGGTGAGCAGGTTGCCGACCTAGAAAGTACTGATGAGCTAAAAGCTTTCTTTAATGGTATGCAGAGCTGTTTAAGCCAGGAAAGCCTTGTGGCTTATCACGATCGCAGTGATGGCGGCTTGCTGGCTGCTCTAGCTGAAATGGCTTTTGCTGGCCGTTGCGGTTTGAATATTGATATTGCGCCTTTAGGGGGCGATGCGCTTAGTGCGTTATTTAACGAAGAGCTTGGCGCTGTTATTCAGGTTGAGCGTAGCCAATTAGCCGGTGTTCAAAAGACGTTTGCTGACGCTGGTTTACAGGCTGGGCTAATCGAGTTGGGCTCGGCAACAGCGGATGAGACAATTGTTATTCGCAGCGGCGATGATAATTTAGTGTCTGCAACCCGTGCCCAATGGCAGCAGTTGTGGAGTAAAACCAGTTATAACATGCAAGCACTGCGCGATAACCCGGTGTGTGCAGAGCAAGAGTTTGCATGTATTACGGATGAAAATCCGGGTCTAAGCAGTAAGCTGAGCTTTGATCCATCGGATAACGTCGCGGCACCTTTCATTGCATTGGGGCATAAACCCAAAGTGGCGATCTTGCGTGAGCAGGGTGTTAATAGTCATTTGGAAATGGCGGCAGGTTTTGAGCGCGCGGGCTTTACGCCTGTGGATGTTCACATGAGTGACATCTTAGCTGGACGCATTGCATTGGATGAGTTCAAAGGCTTAGCCGCCTGCGGTGGTTTTAGTTATGGCGATGTGTTGGGCGCGGGTGAGGGCTGGGCAAAAACGGTCTTGTTTAATGCAATGGCTCGTGATCAGTTTGAAGCGTTTTTCGGTCGTAACGACACCTTTAGTTTGGGTGTTTGTAATGGTTGCCAAATGATGTCCAACCTAAAAGATTTGATTCCTGGTGCCGACTTATGGCCGCACTTTGTGCGTAACGTGTCGGAGCAATTTGAAGCGCGGGTTGCATTGGTTAAAGTTGAGTCGTCTAAATCGGTGTTATATCAAGGTATGGCTGGCTCGCATTTGCCAGTAGCTGTTGCCCATGGTGAGGGGCGTGCAGAGTTTGCTGATAAGGCTGCATTTGACGCGTGTAATGCCAGTGGCCAAGTGGCGGTAAGGTTTATTGATAACCACTTAAATGTGACAGAGGCTTACCCTGCCAACCCTAATGGCTCGCAAGCCGGCATTACCAGCTTAACCAGTACCGACGGTCGCGCGACTATTTTAATGCCACATCCAGAGCGCGTATTCCGCACGGTAGCTAACTCTTGGAAGCCAGAAGATTGGCAGGAAGACGGCGGTTGGTTGCGTATTTTCCGCAACGCGCGGGTTTTCGTTAATTAATTGGTAACTATTCAAGTGGGCTCGAAATAATGCCCA
>NZ_CEXWTU010000212.1:0-8520 GCF_982758155.1 Marinagarivorans sp.
AAAATATTTGCAATAGCCGGCTATTACGCCCTATTTTCGCTTCGTCAAGCAAGCACCCAAAAACCCAAATTCCAGCAATTTATTCCGTGCACGCCCTTAGCCGTCATCTTTTTTAGGCATCGCCATCATTAAAAAGCCACTAAAAGCAGGGTTGTTGGGGGCGAGAGAGGGATCGACATGCTGTTTCATTTCAAGCACCGCATCGCGGTAGCGTTGGTAGAAATCCCAGCTAGGGGTTGGCTTGTAGTGCAGCCCTTCTAGCTCGAAGTGTGCGACCACGCCTTTGGCGGTTGTGGGCTTGACGAAGACTTCATCTTGCAGCCGATAGTAGGCTGGGGCTGCCGAGATGAGCGACCATTTCGCTATTTTATCCCGCTTTAATAGCTCGACTTGTAGTGCAAATCCTTTGTACGCATTGCCATGTAATATTTCGTAGAGGCTATCCGCTAAGGCTGTTCGCTCTGCGCCCACCTGTATGTTAACAAATGATCTAAACTTGGGTTTCTCAAAAAGAGAGATCATCGATGAGCGGCTGATGACCTTAATCCAGTTGTCGAGTAGTTCATCGCGTTGGTTGAACTTATCTTCGGCTAAAGCGGTTTGGCAAAAATCAGACAATTTATTGACGTTGTGCTTTTTCCCAACCGCAACCATTTCGGGGTGAGTAAAGCCTCCCGGATAGGCAGACATGAAATTTTTCTCGGCAAGTTTTAGCTTCTTAAGGTTCATGGCGTCGCGGGGTAATGAGTGGCGGAAGGTATTCGATAACGAATACCGTCTAAATGCAAGTATCGTACTGAGTTTTGTCGAAAATTAACGCATTTTTAACTGCGTGAAAGGCTGTACGCACTATTTGTATGGTGTATGGCTTAATCGCTCAATCTTTATGGTTATTGTGCACTTATGCCGGTTTCTTCTATGACTTGAGTCAAGGTTTTCTGGCTGGTCGAGTGTTTAAATTTTTTACTAATGAAACCATAGTCCTTCATTTCATTAGGGGCCTTACGTTAATGGCGTGCGCTGTATGCGCTATTTTCACCGGGCGGATAAGGGATGCCAGTTACGGAGCTGTAGTGTTTTCTGCGGCGCGCTTTAAATAGTACCCACTAGGTTAGGAGGTTATATGCCTGCACCGCAAGAGAGTATTCGGCCATTGGATGGAGCTATTATTGATTATTGCTGTGCTTTTTTTGGTCGTACATTAACGTTGTGCTGGCAAGACCTTCCCGTGACCGAGCGCGGGAATCGTCAGGTGCTTTTAAATCTAAAAGACTATTTTTTAGCTGCCTTGACCAATGATTTTTTAGGTTGTGTTAGCGTTGTTGATGAGGTGTGCGATGCCTCCTGTTGGAGTGAAAAATCACACGGTGTTGAATTTTTAGATACGTTGGAGGCGGCCTTGGTTAGGCGGTGTACCGAGTCGTGCGCCACATCATTGTTCGTAATCCAGCAACAGTTAAAAGCGACTTCATCTTTTAATACGTTTTCTTTTGACCCGCGTACCATAATGGCCTACGTCGTCGCGGCGGTTTTAAAAAGTAACTTAGATCACAAAATTGGCAGTGCGTTATGTTATGCCTTTATTAATCGTTTGGGGTTAAGTATTGGGCTGTTTTACGGCACCTTAGCGGATGTGCTTAAAGGCTACGTGCCCGAGGGCGCGAGTGATGATTGTGCTGTTGATGAACCTGTAGTGCGAAATGAGATTAAGGGGTTAACGCAATATATTCATCGTTTTTATACTTCAAATTTGTCAGCGAAAACTAACACTGCCAGTTTGTGCGCATTGTTTCAAAACCTGTATGCCGCTTTACTTTGTTATGTTCGGGATAGTTGTGATAGCTTGGATGAAAAGTCGCACATGCTGGATCAAGTGCTGCAAGAGTTATACAGTTTAGCGGAGCTTGAGCCGAGTTTGTTTTTACAGAAAAATAGCACCTTTGAACAGATTATCGATCGCCTGAGTAAACCAGAGCCCTATTTATGTCGCACGTTAAAATATGTTAGTGAAGAGCTAGCCGTTTTTAACCTCGATCATAACGCAGGCTACAGTATGGCTTCGCTGTCTCGTCACGGTGACTCTTTTGATAAAGAGCCATTGGATCGAGGGGGGAGTTCGACACGAGATAGTCATGATTTTTCTGATGTGGAGTTTGGCACTAATAATAACGCCAATGATTTTCAGATGGGGGCACCGGAATTGGAGTCGGGTAGCTTGTCGGGCACATCGAGTGTGCAGCATAAAATGCGAGCCACCAATATTTTTCAGCATGTAGAGCGTTTAGTTGATGGTGCATTAAAACAGTGCTCTATCGGTGAAGTGTCACATTTTATTGACCGGTGTTGGCGCCATGTATTATTGGCGACAGGGCTACGGGAGGGCGTTGATAGTAACGCTTGGCTCGATGCATCGACGTTACTCGATGAAATTTCTCATATCCAGGTAATGGCTTCAGTAGATAAAAAATCACAAGGGGTTATATTGAATAGCATGCGGGAAATAGGGAGAGATTATTTAAGTTACAATGATTTTTTAGAACGCGAAGATTATTTTAAAGCTGTTGATGCGGTAGTTGGTGGCTACTTCCCCCGAATTACTTCGCGGCATTAGGGCGATGGCTGCAGTAGCGCACCGCCCATCCTTGGGCTTGTTAATCTATTTGTTGGTGACTTTAAGAGTGATGCCTATTAGTTTTGTTCTGCTCGTGTTTTTAACCCTACGCGCGAAGGTAAGCGCTGTTCGCAGTCGTTGGCGTTTTGAGGGGTAGACTGCGTCTGATCGGCAAAGCCGGCTTGGCTATGCCAAACTCTAATTTCACCGTCATAATCAAATCGAATTTGTTGATAGCTTGTTCCGCTGATCGTTGTTTCCCCTGCCGGCTTCATAATGGCCTGATAGTTCGCGCCTAAAAAGTCAAAGGTTAGCAATAGACTGTAGGAGCTGGGTTTCTCTTCTGTGGCGCCGAGCAAGCTCCAAAAACCACTGAGTACTTCGCCGCGAAAATTACCTTCGCCTAAACGTGTTTGGCTTGCACCATCAATATATTTTGCGCAAGCAATAATGCTACCAGACAGGCCTGATTCCCCGGCAGTGAAATACAATTCCAGTTCAATATCATTTAGATTACTGGGTGCAAAACCTAAGTCTAAATCGGATATTTTAAGTTGTTTATTGTCGAGAAGGCTGAAAGCGCTGGCATCATCACGAACACGTGCTGCGCTGGCGATGTCTTGTGCGGTTTCGAAATCGCTGCCACTAAAGTCGTTACTAGCAAGTGCGTTAATATCGGCTTGGTCATCGCTGAGTGCAACGCGAAGGCTTTCGAGTTTCGAGTCATTGTTATCATCTAAAAAGAAGCTGAAAGCGTTATCAATATAAGTGTCGTTTTCAGTACGCTCGTTAATGGCTTTAATGACAACGGTTTCTAATGCGCGAGCATTGCCTAGCACTTGGCCATGATCCATCGATATATCCAGTACATTCAATAACCGGTTAACGACAGGAGGGACTTGCGCGGCTAATTGTGCCGCGCGCGCGTGTTTACCTGGGGCTTGTATTGAGCCCATGTCGGCTGGTAGCGCAACGTCGCGTTGGGTATAGATTGCGCGAATGGTGTCTTCGGCTTTATCCATAATGCTAATAAGCTGTTCGTTATTCGTGAGTGTTAAATCGAGGCTTTGTTCTGGCTGGGCAAGGCTTGCGGCAAGGCTTTGATAAATGGACTGGCTGGCGTCATTGGGCATGCCGGTATTTTCATGCATGGCTTCATAATTATCATCAATACGGTCGCTTAGTACCGTGACTGTTTTATGAATTTTAATGGCGGTGTTTAGTAGGTACGAATTGATCTCGCCGTTACCTAAGGCGTTGAGATAGTCCACATCGAGGTCGGCGGGTTCAATACCGAGTGATGATAAAACGTTGGTGCTTTCGGTGCTGTCGCTAATGGACGTGAGTAGCGTTGTGATAGGCGAAATAATGGTGTTTTGAATATTGCCTGGAATGCGTGCATCAATGCGACGACTTAGCTGGCCTATAAAGGGTTCGCCTGTGAGTATGTCGTAACCGCCGTCAATGCGGATAACGACATTCGAGAATGAGGATGCGGTGTTAAGGCAGTACTGTTGCTGTTCGGGCTCTGCATCGCTGGCGCAATAGTTGGTGTCGGTATTGGGGTTGTAGCCGTAGTAGCCTTCATCGTCAGTAAAGGCATAGGGCTCCCATGGGTCCCGGGTGGCATTGTTGTTGGTATCAATAAAGACTTTAGAGCGTGCAATATGCCCGTCGATAGCAACGCCGCTAAAAGCGTGGTTGTTCGTTGAGGCGTAGCCTTGGTCTTGCTTTCCGCTTCCGCCGCAAGCACTTAAGGCTATGGAGCCGATGAGTATTATGGCTGTGGTTAACTGCTTGCGCGGTAACGAGAAGGGTTGGCTCGTTGCTGTGAGGTGTTTAGCTTTACTTTGTATTTTCATAGCTCGTACCACGTTGTTCTTGGTGAGTCGCGCCAGCGGTGAGGCTGGCTACCTTTTAGTTGATATCGCTCGGGCTCGCGTTACATCGTTTTAAAATCGCTCTTCAAAGCTCAGCGCAAAGCCCAGGCCGCGGGGGGCTTTATCGCCGTCCACAACAACTTCGTCTAATGCCAGGTTGAGGTCCAAATTAACGATACCGCCAAAAGTAAAGCCAAGGCCTAGGTAGCTGAGTTTTGAGCCGGCTAAATTTTTGCTATAACTACCGCGCAAACCGGGTACCCAGTAGCGACTTGGATGGTAGCTGGTTGAGGCGGAAAACCATTGGTTCTCTTGGCCTACGGTATCGTCGTAGCTCGTGAGCTCGACAGAGGCTGAGGCTAGCCAGTTACTGGCGATAAAGTAGCTGCCGTCTACTGTGATAACGGGGTTCTTTTTGTGGGTTTCGTAAGTCCTGATGTCGCCTTTGTCTGCGAAGTAGCGAGCGGCGAAGCAGCTGTTTTGCGATGAGCCGCTGGAGTGCTCCTCACAATTAACGCCCACCGAGCCGTAATCAAAAGAAGGAGCGTTTAGGCTAGTGAGCGAGGCGCCGATGCGGTAGTTGGGCGCGGTCCATATTGCGCCAAAGTCCAAGCCAATGCTGGTTGATCGAATGCGGTTATTTTTGTATTCGTCTTTGACGACATCTTCAACTTCTTGGTTTCCGATCGAGTCGAGGTAAATAACTTGCTTACTGAGTTCCAAATCATAAATATTGAATTTGGCGCCCCAAATTAATTGCGTACCTTCGGTGCCCCAAAGGTTCTCGCCGTAAAGCTGGCTGTAGCCCACCGCGAATTTTGTTTGTAGCCCGCTTTTAATGTAGGCGGAGGTATTGGTCGCAAAGGTGGTTTTACTATCGTCGTAAATAAGTTCGTCGGCCAAAACGCTAAGGTTAATTTGGCTTTCAATATTCAATTCAAACATAAGGGCGCCCGGCAAAAAACTGGGGCGCCAGTAAAGGGGGAGTGGCGGTATATAGCTGCCGGCGGTAGTTTTTAGGTAACCATCTTCGCCGGCTTGCGCAATAACGCCATTAAAGCGGTTAAGGGTATCGTTTACGCTATCTTCTTGCGCGTTATTGGGGTCATCTAGAATGTCGATGAGTTCGTCGATGTCATCAACGAAGTTATCGACCTGCCCGAACTCCGTACTGCTTGAAAGGCTAAAGAAATAGCTCATGCGAAACTTTTCATCGGGTGCAATCATTAGCTCGCCCATGGCTGGGTTGTTGATGCCGCTAAATAGAGCGAGGTGATTTGCGCTTTGTCCTGTAGTAAAAGCTTGAGAGTGGTTCAAAAGGTTGCCGCCGGCCTGCGCGCGGGGTGCCGTTATAACCGCGAATAACCCAGCGATAAGGAGTGCTGTAAAACGGTAATGGGGTGTTTGGTGGCTGGCTTGCCCAAGCATTGTATGTGTTTTCACGGGTGGCTCCTTGTTTGTGCACGACTGCGCTGGCCGTTCATACTCCAGACGGCCTTTAATGAAACATTAGACAAAGAGTGGGCCTAGGCGAAAGTAAAGTGAGGCTATATATAAACAAAGTCTGGCAATGGCGTTATTTAGTGCTGAAGGGAGCAGCTAATACCTAAAGCGCCTAAAAATGAGCTGCTGATGTTTTTTTCGGCGTCATTATTTTGTCTGAAAGTGTGATCTAGATGTTGATTTGAGTGACACGACATATTCCCGCCGAGTCTTTCGTGGCTGAAAATGTGCGCCTTTAAGGGTTGGGGAGGTGAGTATTCTTATTTGTAACTATGTGTCATTTTTTGTAGTACGCAGTATTAGGGACGAGGAAACAATATTTCATCCGCTAATACTTGAATCGACCTCCTTACCTTCGTTGCTCAAAGCGTACATGCCTCGGTAGCTGCTCCATGCGTTACCCTACTGACCTATGTCCTATAGGCCCCGGCATGCGCCCCTTTAAGCGCCTCGATAAGAAAGTCGATCTCTTCGCCTAGTTGGATAAACTATTATTGCCTCGTCCTTTAAAACTGCGAGATAGTTTTTGCAATGTGACATAAAGACTTAACAAAAGTAGGGGTTGCACTCACAATAAGCGTTATTACGTGTGATTTTGATCATAAATTGAACAATATAGTTACTGGCTAACTATTATTTGGGGTAATATTTCCCACATGAATTCCAACAACATTAAACAGCTCATTTTGTCTGCCGCCCGAACGATGATTCGGCCGGTTGTTCGAGTGCTTATTCACAACGGCGTAACTTATAGCGAGTTTTGTAAACTGGCTAAAGCTGAGTTTGTGGAGGTGTGCGCGAACGATTTTGGTTTGCAGGGGCGGCCTACGAATATGTCTCGCATAGCGACGATGACGGGTATTGACCGTAAAGAGGTTAAGCGCGTTAAAGATGCGCTAGAGCAGAGTGACCCCGTTGCAGAAACCCAGAACGCGCAAGACCGCCTAACCCGAATCCTGAGTGCTTGGCACCAAGATGCCAACTATTTAAGTGATGCTGGTGAGCCCCTCACTCTAGCGCCCGATATCGAATCCGAACGTTTGAGCTTCCCTGGTTTAGTGAAACTTTACGGCGGTGATATTCCTGTTAGCACTATTTTGAAAGAGTTAATTGGCAGTGGCTGTGTAGAGAAGGTAAGTAGCGGCGACCTTCGTGTATTGAAGCGCTTTTATGTGCCTGCGAATAATAATCCTGAATCGTTATTGCGTGCCAGTGCGGTTTCTAGTGAAATTTTGAATACGATGTTCCATAACCTTTATGTGGTGGGTAAAGAGAAGCGCGCCCGTCCACGCTTTGAACGCAGGGCCAGCAATAATGCTATTCCTGCCAAGCAAGCGGCCGCGTTTGAGCGCTTTGTAGAGCTGCAAGGGCAGGAGTTATTGGAACGTGTAGATGCTTGGCTTACCGAACATGAATGCGTGGTTGAAGAGGATGGCGAGCCGCGGGATGACCTTGTGCGTATGGGCGTAGGTGCTTATATGATCCAATATACACAGCAGAAAAATAAGAAAAATAATACGGCTAAAAAAGCGAAACAGCTGACGGCCAAAAGCGACACCGAAGAGCAAGATTTACAGGTAGAAGAGCATGACGAATAGGTATCGGCAGCAGTTTTCGATCGTATGGCGCTTACTTGCCTCACTGGCCTTATGTTTTGCCCTGGCCGCTTGCGGCAGTGGTGGCGGGGATGAGGTGGCCGGAATAGATGGTAGCGGCGCGCCAGTCGACCCTGTGGCACCCGCGCCAGAGCAACCAGAATTACCGCCAGTGCCTGACCCTGATATTACCGTGGCCGCGCAAGGCACGATTAACGGTTTCGGCAGTATCATTGTTCACGGCGAGCACTACGATACTTCCCGCGCGCACTTTTATCGCCACGGCGAGCCGGCCTTTGAAGATTCCTTCGAGGTCGGAGACATGGTTGCGGTAACGGGCTATACCTTGGAGGGGGTGCTCTATGCAAAAGATGTGTTTTTCGACCCGGTATTGAATGGTCGTATAGAAAATTACGATGCTGATCTCGGAACGTTCTCAATGTTCGGGCAAAACGTAACCATCGATGCGGATACTGTAATTGGTAGCGATTTGAATGATGAGGCGCTGTGGGGTCGTAATGTTACGGTCAGTGGTTGGCTGGGTGACAGTCAGGTTGTTGCAACCCGTATAGCCTTGAGCAAGCGCCCCGAACTTGCGGTTATTCGTGGCCACGTTAAAGCGACAGATGACAATATGCGGGCCTATATTGGTGAAATTTGGGTGGACTACTCTAATGTTGCTGATATACCAAGTATTGCGGATGGCGATATTGTCTTGTTTGAAGGTGAGTTGATTGAGCCCGAAAATGAGCCGCATTATTTATTGGCCACAAAGGCGATAAATATTTCGGTGACGTTAAGTCTTGATGATGTGCCGTTGGAGTCTGCAGTCGTGTCGGGGATTATCCGCAATATCGCGTCTTATCAGTATTTTTCGGTTAACGGTGTTGAGATAGCCCTAACGGGTAACCCGCAGGTTGAACGTGGTGAT
>NZ_CEXWTU010000213.1:0-8513 GCF_982758155.1 Marinagarivorans sp.
CTTTGAGCAACGAAGGTAAGGATGTCGACATCAAGCATTAGTGGATGAAATATTGTTTCCTCGTCCCTAACTTCCCGTTTTTGAATTCCTGGTGGCACGCTTGCCGTCGTTAAAAATATTTGCAATAGCCGGCTATTGCGCCATATTTTCGCCTCGCCAAGCGTGCACTCACAAAACCAAATTCCAGCAACTTATTTCGTGCACGCCCCTTAGCTTTTTATTGCTGTTTATTCTTCTGCCAGCACTTTGAATTGCTTTAGTGTCTCGAGGCAATACATTGTGGTTTTTTGTACATGCTGTTGGCTAAAGCTTAGAAAAACCTCGGCTTGTTTGAGTTCGGTCTCTCCTGCATTAATGTCGGTATCGATTTTTATCATGGCTTTACTGGCCATTGCACTGTAAAGCATTTGATTGTTGCGGTTAAAAGTGGCTACATCTTGCAACATACTGTTCATTACTTGCATTGTCGAAAGGTAGGCCATTTGAGCAATAGCTTGCGGGTTCTCGGGTAGCGAGTGCGTGCATGAAGCCGCTGATGTCTCATCCGGCATTATGATTGCTCCTCTTTGTTGGTGTCCTCTTTTAAGCGCTTTACGTGCTCTAGTTGTTGCTCTAAGGATTCGATGTGTTGATCTAGATGCTGTAAGTCTAAGCTCGTAAAGCTATTTTTAGCCTCATTTGAGCGCTGTTCGAACAATTTCTGAATGCCCAATGTTGTCGCGGCTTGGTAGGTCACGTTGGCCTGCTGTTGCGCATAAACCGCATTGGCCGCAGCCATAGCTACGGAATTACCAATGGTTTGATACAGCGAGCCCATCGCCATGGCGGGCGCTTCGGCGAGTACTTTGGTATTGACCTGAGTGATAGCATCGGTGATTTGTGAATTAACTGCAGTGGGTTCGGCCATTGTTAGCTCCAAGGTGTTATGCGCTTTGAGGCGCGCGGTGCTTATATATAGCGGGTTATGGTTTTTGATGTGTGTACTTACGCGCCAAATGTGAATTGTTATTAGTAGCGATTAATGGGCCTCTGAGTCTTGCGCTGGGTCTACCTCTTAGGTATTAAAGGTTCTTATTTGTATGACGTTTGAGCACTGTTGGTATCTGTAGGCCCTATACCCAGTGGTTTTACTCTGTAAGGCTCGCTTGTATAAGGCGAGCCTAGTGCATAGACTGTGCCTCTTTTTATCTCAGAGGGTTCGGCCCTCTGTTATCTCTGCAACTTTCTATATGCCACTTGGAGTATTGGATGAGCTCACAGAAAGACAGCGATGTAGTTGCCATATTAGCTAGCAACTCTTGCCAGTACGTATCTGAGGTGTTTCGCTGCCTTAATGATCAAAAAGCATACGCTTCTGTGCCTCACGGTTCTAGCCCAGATATTTTAAACGGGTTGAGTATTGCGCGGCGGGTAGAGCCTGAAAAGGTGTGTGGTTGGTATCGCGGTGAGGCTTTTAAGCCTAGTCAGTCTAGTGATATTGCTCAAATCGCCTTTAGTTCGGGCACAGAAGGTAAGCCCAAAGCGATTCAGATCTCGCATGCCGCATTGGCCAATACGACGAAGCGTTTGATTTCGGTAATGGCGTTGGATGATGAGATTCGAGAGTATGTGGGTATACCTGTGTACCATTCTTTTGGGTTTGGGCGCTGCCGTACTATTAGCGCTATTGGTGGTCAATTTTTCATCCCCGAGAATGGTTTTAACCCGCTCGAAATTTTGGATATGCTTGCGGTCGGGCAGATCAATGCTATTTCGGCGGTGCCTTCGCTATGGCGATTATTGCTTTCATCGGCGGAGCTTTTTGAGGACGTGGGTGGGAGCCTTCGGTGGATAGAAATCGGCAGCCAATATATGAGTCGTGAGGAAAAGCTGCAGTTAAAAGCTATTTTTCCCAACGCTAGAATTGTGCAGCATTATGGTTTAACCGAGGCATCCCGTAGTTCCTTTCTGGATATTAGCCGCTGCCCCGAAGAGCATCTTGAGTCGGTTGGGCAAGCGATACTCGATGTTGAGTTTCAGATTAACGCTGAGCAATGCATTCAAGTTCGCGGCCCCCACTTATCCAGTTCTATTTTAAAAGACGGTAAGGCTACTTCGATTGTTGATGCCGAGGGTTGGTTTACGACGAACGATTTGGGGCATATGAATAACGGTTATTTGTATTTTGATGGCCGTAGAGATGACTTGATTAATTGCAGTGGGGTTAAAATAGACCCCGAAAATTTAGAGGTTAAAGTTAAAGCTGGCTCCAATATAAAGCAAGGTTTTGCCATATTTGGTGGCGTTGATAGTGTGCGTGGCGAGGTGCCCGTATTGGCGATAGATAACGATACGGTGCAGCAGAGCGATGCTTTAAAGGCCGTATTTATACAAGTCTTGAAAGACAGCCATATCAATTTGGGGCGCGCGCCCGATATATTCTTAATGCCTGTGCTACCTAAAACGGATACCGGTAAAATTAAGCGTAAAGTGATTTCCGCAGACTATAAAAAACAAAGTAAGACAAAGAAAGAGGAGGTGCTTAGCCGTGGGGATGGCAATGATTTAAACGCTCAAATTATTGCTATTTGGCAGCAAGTTTTAGGGTTGGAGGTTGTGAGCCCTAAGGATAGCTTCTTTGATTTGGGCGGGGATTCGCTGTCGGCTATTCGTGTGAGTATGGCGATGGAAAAAGCTGGCGTATCTCGCGACGTGAGCCGAAAAGTTTTTCAGGGTTTATCAATAGAGCAAATTGTGGGGCATCATGCCGGTGGTTCGTCGGGTTCCATCGATGCGGATAATACGCCTTTGGCTAATGGTAGTCAGGCGATTAATATTGTCCGTGGTGTTTTGGTATTGTTGAATATTGCGGCGCATTGGGTACCCGGTATTATTGCGCGGTTGCCGCCCTGGGCTGCGACAATGAATCAGTATTTAGCTCCGCTGTATTCATCGGGGACGCCTGGATTTTCGGTTGTCTTTGGCGCCGGAATAGGTTATTTCATGTTTCCTCGCTACCTGAATAGCCCCAAGTCAGTTGTTAACTTAGCCTTACGTAATGCTTCAATTCTAACGGTTGGATTGCTGTGCCTTGGTGCTGTGCGAGTACTGAATAAACTCAGTGAAGGGGAATCGATAAGCGCCCTATATGTAGCAACGTCTGGCTGGTCAATTCTTGTGTATTATTTGGCGGCTTGCTTGTCGATACCTCTGTGGTTAAAGCTATTGTCGCATAAAAAGTTGGGTTTTTTCGCGAATGCCCTGCTGGCATCTTGCCTTTGTTATGCTATAAATTTGTTTGTGATTTCGTTAAAAATTCCTCCGTCGGAAAAATTCTATATCCAGCCTTTTATTCTTTTATTAACGGCTAAATATAAGTATTTTGAGTTGTCGAGCGGTGTATTGCTCGGCGCTGCATTTGGTTTTTTATTGCGGGATTATATTGTTAAAGGGCGGTCTTTGTCGGTTTTGGGTGTGATTGGTGTGGCGCTATCAGTATTGGCCATTTTAATTACCGTTGAAGGCGGTATTGCCGAGCGTTGGTGGATTTGGCCTAACCCTCGGGGCTTTTTGTGGATGTGGTTATTTTATGCTGGGACGGTATTACTTGGTTTGGTTTTAACCTATCACTGTATTCATCGTACGAATTTCAGTAGTGCGGGACAGTTTGTTAAAAATGTGATGACTATTATCGGGGTGATGGCTTTCCCGTTATACATTTTCCACGAGTTGGTGATGCCACTGAAAAGTCTGCTCGGAAACTTAGGGGTCCCTGGGGCGCTGCCAATAACATTAGCGCTGTTCTTTCTGGGCTCGCTGTATGTGGTTATTAAGCTTTACCATGTTTATTACGGAAAAGCCGAAAAAGTGGCGCTATAAGCTTTTTTGTAAAAAACAGGAGAAAGGCTGCGTTGGTTTTCTCCTGTTTTTATGGGCGCCTCTAAAAAGAGTAATTTTGTAGTGAGAGCAGGGAACCCCGCCTGGAGAACTGAAGTTCACGTGGTGTAAGTGAGGGTTCGAGAGCGGTACTGACGCCGCTATCGCCGGAAAAGTGCATTTTTAGAGATGCCCTTATGTTTAATTCGTCGATTGTTGGCTGCCCATCCTCACCAGCCGTTCAATCAATTCCTCATCCCCTTCATCAATCACCTGTCTATTTATATCCGCCTCAAACCACGCCAGCGTTTCTTTAATACCCTCTGCGTACGGTATAACGGCTTTAAATCCTGGCACTAAGCGTTTAATTTTGCTGTTATCAAACAGTGTGCTTACGGCTTTATCGCCTAACAGCGAGCCGGTTTCCTCGGGGGCTAGTTGGCAGATGGCGTCGCTGGTAACGTGCACAATGTTGGCGGTTACGCCCAATGCGGCGGCGGTTTGTTGGTAGATTGTATTCCAATCCAGTACTTCATCGGATGTAATGTGTACGGCTTCGCCAATGGCGGCGCTATTGCCTAGTAAGCCGATAAAGCCGTTGGCAAAGTCGCGGGCGTGGGTGAGTGTCCACAGCGATGTACCGTCACCTTGCACTACGATTGGCTGGCCTTTTTTCATGCGCGCGATGGTGTTGTAGTGTGTCCAGCCGCCAATGGTTAAAGGAATAACCGTGCTGTAGGTGTGCGATGGGCGCACTACAGTAATCGGGAATTCGACTTCTTGATAGGCTAGAAGCAGCGCGGCCTCGGCGGCGATTTTATCGCGCGAATATTGCCAGTGGGGGTTTTCCAGTTTGCGCTCTTCAGTAATGTACAGGCTGGGGCCGGGGTTTTGGTAGCACGACGCCGAGCCAATAAAAATATATTGTTTGCAGTGCCCGTTAAACAGTCGAATATCGCGCTGGGCGTGCTCTTCGGTAAAGCCTACCCAATTGACGACAACATCCCATTCGTGGCCCTGTAGTTTTTGCTTTGCACCCTTTTCATCGTTAATGTCGCAAGTAATATGATGGGCACCGGCTAGCGGTGTGTTGCGGTTGCATAACCAAAGCGCATGTCCGCCGGCAATGAGTTGCAGGCTGGTGCTTAGGCTGATGTTACCGGTACCGCCGATAAATAGAATTTTCATATACGCTTCCTAATTTGAGCCGCAAAAGGGGCTTTACTCGGGACCATGGGGGTGGCGTTGATGGAATATAGCGGCAGGCTAGAGATTTGGGCGCCTAATGGCAAGGGGAAGGCTTGAACTTTAAGGGCGCAACTGTGAAAATGGGCTATTCGCCAGATGGCGGGCAAAGGCTGGCCAACCTCAGCATCACTTTGCCCAAGGGTACCAACGGGGTATCCCAACCATCCGAAGTGCGGGAGCCTTTCATCCCTTAGGCTCCGCCCAGCTCGCAGCGGCTATCAGTCGCTGTTTTTCTTGGTGTTGGGTGTTACTTCATCTCATTGTTTACGCCTACTTAATCTGCTCGTTTTGCGTAGCGATGACAACCGTTTTAGTGGATGCCCCAAGGGGGGTATTCTCTTATAGAGAGGAAATTTAAGGTGGAACAATTATCCGGCGGCGATATGCTGCTGCGTGCTTTAGCCGACGAAGGCGTTGAGTGTATTTTTGGTTACCCAGGCGGTGCCGCGCTGCATATTTATGATGCTATTTATAGACAAAAATTGGTGCACCACATTTTGGTGCGTCACGAACAAGCGGCTACTCACGCTGCCGATGCTTATTCGCGTTCAACCGGTCGTACTGGTGTAGCACTTGTTACATCTGGCCCTGGCGCGACTAATGCGATTACGGGCATCGCAACGGCTTATATGGACTCCATCCCGATGGTGGTGATATCTGGCCAGGTGGTTAGCGATAAAATTGGTGAAGATGCTTTCCAGGAAACCGACATGGTCGGTGTTTCGCGCCCCATTGTTAAGCACAGCTTTTTGGTTAAAGACGCCGCGACAATTCCCGAGATTATCAAAAAAGCTTTTTATCTCGCCGCTACTGGGCGACCGGGTCCTGTGGTTGTGGATATCCCTAAAGATATGACCGCGCCCGATAAGCTTTTTGATTACGCTTACCCCGATAAAGTGCGCATGCGTTCGTATAACCCGGCCACACGTGGGCACGCAGGTCAGATCAAAAAAGCCATGCAGTTAATGTTGGCCGCTAAGCGCCCTATTATTTATGCCGGTGGTGGTGTTGTTCAAGGTAATGGCAGCGAGCAGTTAACAGCGCTGGCGCGACAGTTGAAAGTGCCGGTGACTAATACGCTAATGGGGCTGGGCGCGTACCCCGGTAACGACAAGCAATTTATCGGCATGTTAGGTATGCACGGCACAGTTGAGGCTAACTTTGCCATGCACAATGCCGATGTCATTTTTGCCATTGGCGCGCGCTTTGATGATCGCGTGACTAACTCGCCAGACAAGTTCTGCCCCGATGCCAAAATTGTGCATGTCGATATCGATCCTGCGTCTATTTCTAAAACAGTGCAAGCCGATGTGCCCATTGTTGGCCCAGTAGATAGCGTATTAGGCGATATGCTGCAGGTGCTTGCTGAGCTAGATCAAGAAATTGATGCAGATGCGCTTTCGGCTTGGTGGACAACTATTAATGATTGGCGTGAAAAGCACGGCATTAATACTAAGCCGCGTTACGACACCACGGGTGACTCTATTAAGCCTCAAGAGGTCGTTAGTGCGCTTTACGAAGTTACAGACGGCGAAGCCTACGTCACTACCGATGTTGGTCAGCACCAAATGTTTGCGGCGCAGTACTACCCCTTTAAATACCCGCGTCGTTGGATTACCTCTGGCGGTTTGGGCACGATGGGTTTTGGTTTGCCTGCGGCCATGGGCGTGCAGTACGCATTCCCTGATGCCACCGTTGCCTGTGTTACTGGCGAGGGTAGTATTCAAATGTGTATTCAAGAGCTTAGCGCGTGTACCCAATACCATTTGCCAGTTAAAATTATCTGCATTAATAATCAATCGTTAGGCATGGTTAAGCAATGGCAAGATATGCAATACAGTGGTCGTCACTCCGAAAGCCTGTATGAAGATTCACTGCCTGATTTTGTTAAATTAGCCGAAGCTTACGGTCATGTGGGTGTGCGTATTACTAAACGCGAAGAGCTAAAAGAAAAATTAGCCGAAGTCTTTGCCATGAAAGATCGCACCGTTTTTGTCGACATCATGGTCGACCCCAAAGAGCATGTTTACCCCATGTTGATTCCGGCGGGCGGTTCTGTGGGAGCGAATGGTTCCATGCGCGATATGTTGTTAAGTAAAACGGAGCGTACCTAATGAAGCGTATTATTTCAGTTTTAGTTGAAAACGAGCCGGGTGCACTTTCTCGTGTTGTGGGTTTGTTCTCGCAGCGCGGTTACAACATTGAAACGCTAACCGTTGCACCGACCGAAGACGAAACCCTATCGCGTTTAACCTTAACCACGATTGGTGACGATCACATTATTGAGCAGATCACAAAGCACCTTAATAAATTGATCGATGTTGTTAAGTTAGTCGATTTAACGGAAGGTGCGCACATTGAGCGTGAGTTAATGCTCATCAAAGTGCGTGCAACCGGTGCTCAGCGTGCAGAGGTTAAACGTTGCGTTGATATTTTCCGCGGTCAAATCGTGGACGTTACGGCTTCTGTGTATACCATTCAAATTGTGGGTAACAGCGATAAGTTAGACTCCTTTTTCCAAGCGGTTGGAGAAGCTTCTATTTTAGAGGTTGTTCGTTCTGGCGTTACCGGCATTGCCCGTGGTGAAAAGGTGTTGAGCTTGTAATTTTTATGTCTACCCTTTTACGCTAGCGTTGAAACGTAGACATAAAAAACCCAGGTATCACATTTGATACCTGGGTTTTTTTTCGCCTGAAGAGTGTAATTAATTATTCAGCAAGTGCGGCGTTTTGTAGCTCGATAAGATCTTGAATGCCTTTTTTGCCGAGCGCGAGCATGGCTTGGAATTCGTCTTCGGTGAAGGGGGCTTTTTCGGCAGTCCCTTGTATTTCAATAATGCCGCCATTTGCGGTCATCACTAAATTCATATCGGTGTCGGCGTCTGAATCTTCTGGGTAATCAAGATCTAAAACGGGAACACCTTGGTAAATGCCCACGCTCACAGAAGCCAGCATCGATATTAACGGGCTTGATGTGAGCGCACCGCTATTCTGCAGGTGGTTAAGTGCATCAACAACAGCAACGCAAGCACCAGTAATTGAGGCAGTACGCGTGCCGCCATCGGCTTGAATAACATCACAATCGACAACGATGGTGAACTCGCCCAGCGCGTCTAAATCCACTGCAGCACGCAGCGAACGACCAATTAAGCGCTGAATTTCTACGGTGCGACCGCCTTGTTTACCGCGAGCGGCTTCGCGGCCCATGCGGCTGCCGGTAGAGCGCGGTAGCATGCCGTATTCTGCGGTTAACCAGCCTTGCCCGCTACCTTTCAAAAAACCCGGTACGCCTTTTGTGACGCTCGCATTGCATAAAACGCGGGTATCGCCAAACTCGACAAGTACAGAGCCTTCGGCGTGTTTGGTATAGTTGCGAGTAATTTTTATGGGGCGAAGTTGGTTGGGGGTGCG
>NZ_CEXWTU010000214.1:0-8409 GCF_982758155.1 Marinagarivorans sp.
GTAAGGGGCGAGGCAATAATAGTTTGTCCAATTAGACGAGGGCTCCTGCTTTCTCTGCAAGGCGCTCGAAGGGGCGCATGCCGAGGCATGTAACGCTTTGAGCAACGCTGTTGAGGAGGCCGGAGGCAAGTATTATTGGATAAAGTATTTTTTTCCTCGGCCCTAAGGGGCGGGCACTGAATAAGTTGCTGGAATTTGGGCTTGTGGGTGCTTGCTTGGCGAGGCGAAAATATGGCGTAAGGGACGAGGTAATAATAGTTTATCCAATTAGGCGAAGAGATTGGCTTTCTTATCGAGGCGCTTAAAGGGGCGCATGCCGGGGCATGTAACGCTTTGAGCAACGAAGGTAAGGATGTCGATATCAAGCATTAGTGGATGAAATATTGTTTCCTTGTCCCTAATAGCTGGCTATTGCAAATATTTTTAACGAAGGCAAGCGTGCACCCAGGAAGTCAAAAATGGGAAGTTATTTAGTGCCCGCCCCTAAATTAACCGAAAAGCCAGCATCCATTTGCTGGCTTTTTTATAGGAGATCGTTTTTTGGCGACGAAGCATTGGGTGTTTGTCAGTGAGTTGGGTGATAATTTTGGCCATGTTGTATCGCTATTGCAGGTTGCTAAATTGGCGGCTGAGCGCGGTGCCAGTATTTCATTTATTGTGCCCTCGCTATTACAGTTCCATACGATGTCTACTATTGATTACGATTTTAATCTGTATCAAGGCCCTATAAATGTATTTCAAAAAGTTAAGTCAAACGCCCCACCGCAAACCTATGCCGAGAGTTTATTGTTGCACGGTTACTCTCAGCCCAAAGCGTTAGCCGTTGCGATTAAAGTATGGCGCTCGATTTTTTCAAGTTTACAGCCCGATATTGTCCTTTTTGATTATGCGCCCACAGCGTTGCTAGCGGCCCGCGAATACACGTTTAAAAAGATTATGTTGGGTAGTGGCTATTGCGTGCCGCCAGTACACTGCGCGAAGCTTCCTTTGTTGGGGCGCCAGCCAAGTTTGGCTCGAATGGAGACGTCTGAGCATCATGTATTTGCAGCGGTTAATGCGGCATTAAACGATAATAAGATGATGCCATTGAGCCAATTGGATGACCTTGGCCGTTGTGATGCGCGTTTTATTAAAACAATCCCAGCGTTAGACTGTTATCGCGACCAGCGAACGGTAGAAACCTATAGCGGTTTATGTTCGATGAGCGGTAAGGGGAATCCGGCTGTATGGCCTAAAGCTACAGGTAAGATAAAAGTTTTTGCTTATCTCTCGACGCAATTCCCGTTTACCCCCGTATTGATACAGTGGCTGCAATCACATTTTATGGGTCATATTTTTGTCACAGGAAAAAATACCCAGCAATGCACGGCGCTATCAACCGATACGCTTAGCGTAACCGCTAAACCTTACAATATGGATACGGTAATGGCGGGGTGTGATTTTGTTATTTGCCATGCGGGTAGCGGCACGGTTTCGTCATCGTTATTGGCCGCAAAGCCTTTGGTTTGTATTCCATTGCAAGGCGAGCAGCAGCTAACCGCCGAACGAATTGAAGGTATGGGGCTTGGTGTTTTTATTCGCCCCGCTAAAGCTTGGGAGCAGCTGTTACCCGCGATAAAAACCGCGACTGTACAGCTGCCAGTATTACAGCGCAACGCGATAACATTTTTGCAGTCGTATTACGATGAATACGGTACCGAAGACCCTACGCTCGCGCTATTGCAGCGCTGTGAAAATTTATTAAGCCGGTAAGGGATTGTTCGTTTCTATTTTAATGAACGACGGCTATTCGTTATTGTATAAGGGCAAGAATTTTCTCGCGGCTATAGCCTTTTATGACTTGGCCTTTTATCAGTAAAACCGGAATCCCACGGCCACCAAGGGCTTTGTATTGGCTGTTACCTTCTTCTGATTTCTCGATGTCATATTCATAATAATCGACGTTATTTTCCTCCAGTAGCTCGCGCGCTTTAGCGCAATACCCACACCATGAAGTGGCATAAAGAATAACCCTGCCATCGTGATCTTTTGAAAAGTCGGGTGGCGGATTTATGAACTGCTTAATGTCTCCCCAGTATTGGAAAATGGCGCCAGCAGCGACAATCAGTAAAATTTTTCGAAACATCAGTGAATCTCCGTGGTTTTTTGCACGACTAAATAGAAGAGTGCGAGCCGTTTTGAATACCGTTATCAACAAGTAAGGCGGGCTATAATGTACGGGATTGTAGCATTGGGTGGATATTGTTTGAGATGTGACTTGGATTGCTCGCTTTGTGGTTAATTGCGACTTATCGTCATAGTTTCACAAATGGTTACATTTTTATGATTGCTTTAGGGGCGAGGTAATAATAGTTTGTCCAATTAGACGAGGGCGCCTGTTTTCTCAACAAGGCGCTCGAAGGGGCGCATGCCGGGGCATGTAACGCTTTGAGCAACGCTGTTGAGGAAGCAGGAGGCAAGTATTATTGGATAAAGTATTTTTTCCTCGGCCCTTAGTCCGCGCTAATCGTCCACTATCTGTAGTTTCCTCCATGGAATGGACGGGTTGGTATCCGAAGGACGGGTTAGCGCATTGTTCATAACATTAAAGAGGCTATCAAGTGATTCGACGAAAACAACATGTATTCGGGCTAAATTTACGCCGTCAAATCATGCGAGCCTGCGTCGTGCTCGGCGCCTTAATGTTAACCGCCTGCATTGCTAAGCCCGTTGATCCAGAGCCTGAATTGGAGCCCAGCTTGGTTTTCAATGAGGTTATATCGAATAATGAGGGCGTTTACATTGATGAAAACGGTGAATTAGATGATTGGGTTGAGTTGGCCAACGCGACCGATGTGCCCTTAAACCTGAATCAATTCTCAATAGCTGATGGTTCTTCTGATGCAATAACGTTGCCCGATATTGTGCTGCAACCGCAAGAAGTTATTGTGCTCTGGGCCGACGACTCGCCTGAAGACGGGGAGCGGCACTTACCTTTTAAAATTAGTAGTGGCGGTGAAACACTCAAGCTATTTAATCAAGAAAATACTCTGGTCGACGAGGTTGTAGTGCCAGAGCTAGATGATAATCAAGCTTACGCCCGTTTTCCGTCTATAACGGGTAGTTTTAGTCTGTGTCGTTATACCAGCCCTCAAAAAAATAATGGCAATAACTGCCAGGCCATATCTTCGCCCACGGTGGATGATGATATTCAGTTTGAACATTTTGACGCCTCCCTTTGGCCATCTTCTGTCGTGCCTGTGGGTTTGGCCATTAATGAATTAGCACTTAAACCCACCCGTTTTGTTGAGGTGAAAAATTTCGGTAATACCGCAATTAACCTGAATGATTACCAGCTTGCGATTGGCGCAATGGCTGCCGACTCATTGTTGCCGCGTTTGAGTGGCAATACAGGAATCGACTTACCGAATCAGATGTTAGCCCCCGGTGAGGTGGCGAGTATTGGGTTAACGGCAAGTGCTGTGGAAGCTCTAGTATTACAGCCCTTTTTTGAGGGTGCAGCGGTACTCTATCGGATTGATAGCGAGAATAGTCACGTTCGAGTCGATTCGGTGTCGTTTATGCATTGGCCTGAACAGGCTGTTTTAGCGCGTAAAACAGCTGCGCCTTTTAATTTTCATTTCTGCACCGGGGCATCAGAAAATACCGATAATCAATGTAATGCATTATTGTCACGTGAGTTGGGTAATCGTTCGCGCGGCCTTTACACACCTGGTGATTTTGATACCTTAGAAAAAGGCATGGGCAAAGCCAATATTGCATCGGTGAAGTTTGTAATGGATTTACAGCACGATAGTCTCGTGCATTATTTAAGTTCTGCGCGTTGGCCGCTGCATTATACTTTTGTGCGCGAAGTGATTAATAAACAGCCGGAACTGAATCGGTGTGATGCACTGGAATCGCAAGAATTTAATCGTGGGTGGGGGCTCTTTTCACGGGATAATTATTATAATCTTCTAACGCGGGTCTACCACTTAGGGACTTTATCGCATCACGCAAATGCCAATATTCATGCGGTAGAATTTACCTTTGGCGATGTGATTACTTCGCCGCAATTACTCGATGCTTTTTTTACCGTGACTGCCTCCACAGCAGAGCCCACGCAATGGGCGTTTCGGCCTCAAGACGCTAGCCAAATCGAGCGTGCGCGAAGTATTGAGGGCGAGTTACCCATTGTTGGCCCCAATGCGCCTTTTCAAAATTTAGAGCTGCAAGCCTTGGCTGTCGGTGTGGCTTACGGCACCTTAGTCTTTGTAGAAACTGGCGAGCTTGAGTCTGCATTACTGGGATCAAGAACGATTGTAATTACCAACGACGTACCTAACGATATTGATTTTGTGGGCGGGTTAATTACGGAAGCATTTCAAACACCGTTGGCGCATGTCAATATTTTAAGCCAAGGCCGTGGTACACCCAATTTGGCGCTACCGAATGCACGCTTAAATCCCGAAGTGATGAGCCTGCTCAATAAATTGGTGCGCTTTGAGGTTTCAGCCAGCGGTTATTCCTTGCAGGCTGCAACGCCAGAAGACGCTGAAGCTTTTTGGGCAATGCACAACCCCAATACTGAAGTGCTAATTCCGCGCTTAGATAGAGCGACAACTCAATTGATTGATTTAGCGTCTAGCGGTATAGATGCTTTGCCGACAATTGGCGCTAAGGCGGCACAGTTGGCAGAGCTATTCCATATCGCGCCTTTTGTTTCCAGTTGTAATGAGGCCGCTAGTTTTGCGGTGCCCGAAAACGCTTTTGCCATTCCCATGCACCACTACCTTGAGCACTATTCTAACAGTGGTGCGCAGGCTTATTTAATGGCGGAAATGTCTGAAGCGTTATTTGCAACCGATATTTCTTACCGGCGAACAGTGCTAGAAACCGCACAGCAGATGATTTTACAGCAGCCTGTAAATGCAACTTTACTGGCTGAGGTCGAGGCCTTGGTGCAGCTGCGTTTCGGTACTGACCGCGTTCGTTTTCGCAGCAGTAGTAATACCGAAGATTTATCCAATTTTAATGGCGCTGGGCTTTACACCTCACAGAGTGCAGAAATTGGTGATGACAAAAGAAAAGTCGAAGATGCTATTCGAACAGTGTGGGCAAGTTTGTGGAACGCACGGGCGTATGAAGAACGCAGTTATGCTCAGGTGGATCAAACCAAAGTTGCAATGGGCGTGCTCGTGCATCAAGCTTTTCGCAACGAGCGCGCAAACGGTGTAGCAATTGCGCGCAATATTTTTAACCCGACCCGCTCCGATCAATATTATTTTAATTCGCAGGCTGGCGAAGCCAGTGTTACTAACCCCGCGCCTGGGGTAATTACGGAGCAGTTGGTTTATCAGTTCCCGCCGCGTACGCCTACGCTTACCTATCACAGCAACAGTAGTATTCTTGAGGGCGCGGTAACTACACCCGCTGAAGTACGCGCACTAGCGTGTGCCATGAGTGCGATACAAGAACACTTTGAAGGGCTATTAAACACCGAAGCTGAAGATCCTTGGTTTACGATGGAGTCTGAGTTTAAATTCCTAGGCCCCGAGCGACAGCTGCTTATTAAACAGGCCCGGCCTTACCCTCTCGGTAACGTGAATATTGCAAATGATTGCCGAGGGATTTGAGGAGGCAGGTACTGAGCGAATATTATTGCTCCGCCCCTTACTGCAGCCGTGCCATTTCCTGTAGTTTTGTATAGCGCGGGAACTGTGGATCGCTAGGGCTTAGTTGGCTGCGAATGTTAATGAGCATATCTTGTACAACTTTATCGATATCGCCGGCGTCGCCACGGTTGTGCTTTCCGATGTAAGCTTGGCAAATATTAAGTTGAATGCCTAAGTGCCGAGGAAATAAAACTTGTGCTCGCTGGAAGCAATGAATAGCTTCGTCGAACTTCTTTTCGCTATAAAGTTGAATGCCCTTTTTGTTGGTTTCGGCTAGAATTCTTCGGTTCTTTTTACTCGCAGGTTCATTCAATATTTCATCTAATTTTTGTAATGCTTTTTGATCGTCAGCGTATAAATCTTTTAAATCATCCGCCAGCTCTTCTGCGCGGGTATTTTCTTTGAGTGTGCGTATCGCTTTTACCCGTGCAATATCGGTAACAACACTGCCTTGCTCTAGTTCGCAGTAGAGCGCTTCGGCTTTGTGAATGGATTGCTCGCCCAGCGCGCCTTGGTTTGATAGAAATTGTAAGCGGCCCTGTAAAAACTGCATGCGTAGCAAATCTTCGTTAGAAACATCAAAGTAGTTCGTGGCCGCTTTTAGAATTCTTAAGGCTTCTTCGGGTAGCTTATCCTTTTCTTCCTGAAGTGCTGGTGACATATCAGCCGTATTCATACCCAAGCGATAGGCATCTTGCCAGTCGCCGTAACAGCTGTGGTAGCCCAGGCGCACACATTCGCGCAGCGCTTCTAGTGCAGTAGGGATGTCACCATTTTGCTCGGCAATATTGGCCAAGTTTTTTTGTCGAAGGATCGACGCGGGCGATGCACGTACGGCAGCAGCAATGGATTTTTGTAGATTGATGAAATCGTCTTGCAGGTGATAATTTTTCGCCAAACCGTCAAAGGCGGCAAGGCAAAAAGGATTGTCGCGGCTGATGGCGGTAAAAATAGCGTTTGCATCATCAAGTTGCCCACGTGCTTGGGCAACAAAAGCCAGCCCAAGGCGAGCCCACTCTAGCGGTTTGTCGGCAATAACCTTTTGGTATAGCCGTTCTGCATCCTCTATTTGATTCGCTTGAAGAAACACCTCGCCGAGCAATTTGCTGGCATAGCTGGCGTTGCGCAGTGGCGGTTCTGCAAGCAACTCTAAGTATTGAATGGCTTGATGGGTATCGTTGTGGTCAAGCGCTTTAAATACCGGTGAAAACTGTTTGTTGAGGGTGAGCAGGCGGCTGATTCGCCGTTTGAGTACAACGGCATTAATCGGCTTTGTGAGGTAATCATCCGCCGAGCATTCGCTAGAGGCCAAAACAGCTTGCCGGGAAGTGTCGGCCGTTACCATCATAAATAGCGTGGTGCGATTGATGATGGTGTTGTGGCGGAGTGCTTCTAGCAGTTGCTGCCCCGTTTGGCCTTTGCCTAAGTCGTAATCGCACAAAATCACATCGTAGTGGCGGCTTCTACAGGCTTCCATGGCCTGCTGGCCGTTTTGCACAGCTTCAACCTTGGTAACGCCAAATGCGTTGAGCATACCGCTTACCGCTGAGCGGAAAAAGCTGGAGTCTTCGACGATTAAAAAGCGTAAATTTTCGCCTACAAACGCACCCACTGAGCCACCTTGGTTTTAAATGTCCCTTATAGTTTGGCTGATTTTGGCGTGTTTTGTAGCTGCCACCGGCGTTTATTTCAAAGTTGTAGGACAGCCGGTTGTGTTTGCGGGGCCAATGTATCGAGCGCTTGCGCTGGGTCAAAAATTGATCGAATGAGGGGAATAATCTGTCGAAAAGGGCGCCAGTATGGGGTTGGTTTGTTACAATGCACGCCCTTTTTGTAGGGGTAATCCATTGGGTTACCGTTTAAGGGACGAGGAAACAATATTTCATCCATTAATACTTGATCTCGACATCCTTACCTTCGTTGCTCAAAGCGTTACATGCCCCGGCATGCGCCCCTTTAAGCGCCTCGATAAGAAAGCCGATCTCTTCGTCTAATTGGACAAACTATTATTGCCTCGCCCCTAAATGCGTTGGACTTACGTTCCAATTAGCCGAATAAGCGTGCTGAAGAGCCGTGAAATAGAGAGATAAGATATGAGTGCGATTGTTGTTGCTGCGATGTATAAGTTTGTGAGCTTGCCCGATTTTGAGGCCCTGCAAGAGCCACTACTTAATGTTTGTTTGGCCCAGAATATTAAAGGTACGCTGTTGCTCGCGCACGAGGGCATTAATGGCACGGTATCGGGTACGCGAGAGGCGATTGATAGCCTGCTGGCATACTTGCGCAAAGATGCCCGTTTTGCCGATATCGAGCACAAAGAATCGTTTGAAGGCGACCTACCGTTCTACCGCATGAAGGTTAAGCTTAAAAAAGAAATCGTCACCATGGGGGTTGAGGATATCGACCCTAACGAAACCGTTGGGACGTACCTCAACCCAGAACAGTGGAACGAAATGATCAGCGACCCAGAGGTGGTGCTGGTCGATACGCGCAATTACTACGAATACAATATCGGAACTTTTAAGGGCGCTATTAACCCCGAAACGACCACGTTCCGCGAATTTCCCGATTATGTGGCTAAAAATCTTGATCCCGAAAAGCATAAAAAAGTTGCGATGTTTTGCACTGGCGGCATTCGCTGTGAAAAATCGACGGCGTATATGAAGCAACAAGGCTTTGATGAGGTTTACCACTTAAAAGTCGGTATTCTTAAGTATTTAGAGGAAATGCCGCAGGAGAAAACCCTGTGGGAAGG
>NZ_CEXWTU010000215.1:0-8390 GCF_982758155.1 Marinagarivorans sp.
TCATGATCTCAGCGGCCATCGCGGCGTGCACCCTAATGCGACAAGAACCAAACCTCAAATACAAATCACTCCCCATCAAACCCGCATTTATCGCGTTACTCATTGGAGTCGTACTATGCAAGTCGCTCGGAGGACTAATAATTGCCGGATTCATACTCCTCATCTTATGCTTTACCAAAACAAAGACCCAAGTTCTCACAGCACTAATAATAAGCTTTATTTTATTAAGTTACCCCATTACAAGAGACGCCGCGACGCCAGCCTTAGAAAAAGTGGCCTCCTTAATTGAGGCTAAAAACCCAGAGAGAGGAAGCTCGCTATCATATCGTTTCAACATGGAAGCGATGATCCTTGAGTATTCCAAACTAAAAGGAATTACAGGCTGGGGGGGGTTTGGGCGCAATTTTGTACATGACATGCAAGGAGCATCTATTAGCGTTCCTGACGGGCACTGGATTATCCTATTCAGTATGTATGGATGGCTAGGTTACATTTCTACGTATGGCCTATTAGCCATTCCAATACTCAAACTCAAACAACAGCTAAAGCTAAAAGGTGCCGACGACCAGCCCTACGCCATAGGACTAGTCCTAATAATTACCGCCACAATGATTGACGTGATACCAAACTCATCCTTCTCCAATATAACAATGCTCCTCACAGGATCTCTCGCTGGCTCAATCCTACGCCCCAAAAAGAAACAAAGCCCTGAGGTCAAAACAAATCAGGGAAGTTAACACTCACACTAAGAAACCCAAAGATTAAAAGACCGAGTAAAGCAAAGAAATCCACATTCAAGCTAGACAGGCCACTCTTGCGCGCTAACCAAACAACAATTATATAAAAAGCTAAATTACCAACACCGATACCAATAAACATCCCTAGAATGCCGCCAAAATGAAACCCCGCAAACATCCCGAACACGCGGATAACAGCTAACAATAGGTCATACAAGAAATGTAAATTGACCTTACCAAGCGCAAGAAAAGCATTTTTATAAAGAGATGTTAGCGTCAAAATTGACTCACCTAAAACCATAATCGCAAGTATAGGGCCAGCCAAGCTATAACGCTCATCATACAAAACACCCACTACCCAGCTCGCAAGGATAGATATTATCAGGAATAACGGAAGCGAAAACGCAACAACCCTGACCCTGAAAGCATTTAAGGTGGCCTGAAAATTTTCGGGATCCTCCCGGTTAACTCTGGACAGCAATGGAAATAACAAACGGCTAACAAGCTGTTTTGTAAGTTCTCCGGGCATCAGAGAAATTGTCGCCGCAATAGCTATAACGCCAAGTTCCTCAATTGAAACCAATCCACCTTGGATCGCCCTAGAACCCTGACCACCTATATAGAAAAGTAGTGTAGAGAAAAAAATCCACTTTCCAAAGCGCAACAAGTTAATGACGGACTTAACATGGAACTGTAATCGATGACGATGCCCACGAAGAATCACGTAGCCAACAATAACTTCCACCAAAACCCCTGTAACTGTCCCTATAGCCAAAGACCAAACAGACTTCATTACAACAGCCAAAGAAACCATAACAACGATAGAGACGATTTGACCAATCAATTTGACGGCAATTGCCTGCTTGACCTTTAAATCCCTCTCCGCCAACGGGACGCCGATAGTTGCAAAGCCAGAGATTACGCTAATTGAGCCGCAAAATATAAGGAGATTAACAAGCTCCGGCGCCTCATAAAAAACAGAGAGGGGGTATGCAATCAGACACAAGATAAACCAGAGAACAAAACCTCGGGCAACCTGAATCGTCCAAGCCGTATTTAGAAAATCAGCATCAGCCCCCTTCTCCATTTGAATAATTGCAGGTTTTATCCCCACATCACTCAACATAATTAGACCCATAATGAAAACATTCACAAGGGCCATCAATCCAAAAGCTTCCGGAAATAGGAGCCGAGTTAAAATAAGGCTCGAGGACAACTGCAATACTTTTTGAAGACCGAAGCCACACATAGTCCAAAGCGCTCCCGACTTCAACCTACTCGCAGCACTTCCAAAAACTGAATTACCTCCTGCCATAACATTAACACCAAATTCTCTGAACTATTTTGCACACTGAAAGTGCACAGACCTACCTATGAAAGCGCATCAACCTTCGACACCCTCACTATCAACAATCCTTCTAAATCACTTTCGCCCACTAAAACACAGTGCAACTACTGATAAGAAACTTTAAAAGCTGTATTATGGGGACATCATATAGAACCAATAAAAACGCGCCAATTCTATACTAGGAAAGACGACAAAAATAGCAATGAATGCCTCTGCGTCACCCAACATCAACCAACTGCCTCGATGACTACCTAATAATGAAGATTGCATACTTAACGAATTGCTTTGGAACCCAATCACACACATTTATCCGCAGGGAAATACAACAACTTAAAAACATTGAGGTCGACATCACCCTATTTGGAATACGCAGAGACCCACGTGGCATTTCAGACATTCAAAGTAAGACCACATATCTGTACCCATTAAGTGCAACCCACTTAATTTCCAGCAACATTAAAAGTTTTTGTCGCCAACCTGCGCACTACATCAAAGGACTCATAAGAGCAATCACATCACCAGAACTCTCAACAACTCGCCGCTGTAAAATGGCATACCACTACATGGCAGCCGCAAAAACAGCCGAGCAATTAGCTAAGGCAAACATTACTCACATTCATGCTCACTTTATGAATGTGAGTGCATCCATCGCGATGTATGCCTCGCATCACAGTAACATCCCCTTCTCAATTACAGTCCACTCAGCGGGAACATTTGGAACACCGCACATACTCGGAATTCCTCAGAAACTCACGCAAGCTCAGCATCTTTTAATGATCTCAAATTACAACGTCAACTACTTCAATCAGTTCAGCCCATGCACTGAAAAAAGCTCTGTAGTACGATGCGGCTTAGACATCTCCGAATTCGACTTCAACCCAAGAAAAATAAACAAAAGCAAAGCAATCAAGCTTCTGGCTGTCGGGCGCTTTGTTGAAAAGAAAGGCTTCACTCACCTTATCGAGGCCGTTAGGCTTGCACAAGAGAAAGGAATACAGGTTGAACTATCAATCATTGGTGACGGGCCACTCAAAGAAAAACTACAAAAACAAGCCGCACCGCTCAACAGCATAATCACTTTTCTTGGGCAAAAATCATCTGCCGAGGTTAGGAGCTCAATGAATGACTGTGACATCATCGTCATCCCTTCTATCACCAGCGCTAGCGGCGAAATGGAGGGACTCCCCGTTGTAATCATGGAAGCAATGGCCGTAGGCAGGCTAGTCATATCTACAAAGCACGCAGGTATTCCTGAAATAATCATCAACCAAGAAACTGGATACCTTGCGGACGAGAAGTCGCCACAACAAATAATGTCAGCAATAGAAAATATTCTATTGCAAGATAATGAAGAAAAAATTATTACTGCGGCTCGTAAAAAAGTGCAAGACGAATTCAACATCGAGACAATCGCAAAGCTGAGAAAACAGCTTTTTGAAACGCTCAATAAAGGACAATAAACTGTGGATATATCCGTAATTATTCCATCATACAACACAGAACAAACCATAGAAAAAACATTGATTCAGCTGGAGGGGCAAACAACTGATTTGAACTTTGAGATAATCATAGTGGACTGCTCATCACATGAAAAAGTTGCCGAACTGTGTAGCAAATACCAACACACAAGATGCATCCGCATTGCCGAACGATTCAATCCAGGCATAGGTCGCAATATAGGAGCAGAGCAGGCTCAAGGAAAACTCCTCATATTCGTTGATTCAGACGTTCAACTTCAGAAAAATACCTTCACCAACGCCTGGAAACACCACCAGGAAGGATCTACCGCATTTGGTGGAGCTTTAGAACTCAACAACAAAGAGTCCTCAGATCAAGCAGCTTACCTTGAGCACTATTTTTTCAATCATGAGTCTCAAGCAGGCCGACCTGAATGCCCACGCAGCAATTTGAGCTCCGCATTCATGTGTTTTAATAAAGAAGTATTTTTAGATGTGGGCGGATTTAAAGACATTCCGCGCATGCAGGATACAGAGTTAACAGAAAGGTTGATTCGAGATCACAGCATTAAGCTCATGTTTCACCC
This sequence comes from Marinagarivorans sp., assembly GCF_982758155.1. Lineage (NCBI taxonomy): Bacteria > Pseudomonadati > Pseudomonadota > Gammaproteobacteria > Cellvibrionales > Cellvibrionaceae > Marinagarivorans > Marinagarivorans sp. Next base: position 4,130 of record NZ_CEXWTU010000215.1, read on the forward strand.
AGACATGATTGCACTGCAAACCCAAGACTCGAAAATGCGGAAAGTACTAAGAAAAATCTACATCAACGGCCAAAATCTTTACTATATTCGCTACTCAAACAACAATTCACTTGGAAAGCGACTCGTTATAGGGGCTCTACTTCCCGCCATTACAGCAGCAAAAACACTGCGCATAATAGGCCGACACCTAAAATATCAACCCCTCCCCCAAAAGCTTAAAACGCTAGCGATAAGTCCGGTTTTAATTTTTGGAGGCATAGTCTGGTGCGTAGGCTTTTACAATGCATTAATCACTGAAAAAGGCATGAGCTCACAACGCTAACCTAAGCAATAACACGCCCAATAATTTGGATGTAAGCCAAGTAACCATAAAAGCCCATCAAACATACCACCCAAAGACCCAAAAGAATCATATCCTTACGCATTAGCCGCACTCCCAATGGAGTGCTCTGATACGGTACCGCCGCTAACAAATCAAGTCCATCAGGCAACATCGAACGCAACTGAGATGAAGACCTAATTCTAGGATCTAAGAACACAAAAACAAAAACTAACCCCAACGGAAAACCCGCTGCCAAAATTGGAGCTAGCAGAAAGATAACAATCGGATTCAACCCGGAAGGAGATAGCGGATAAGCAGGCGACTCTAACAACTTATAATTCTCTCCCTGACCTTCATTATTAAGCGCTACAGTTAACTTAGCATTCTCTTTACGCTCAAGCATCTCCTCGTACACACTTTTAGTTACGTCGTAGTCTCGAGTCAAATCAAGTAATTCCGCCTGCCTATCAGCCACCAAACCAGCCAAGCTGTGCTCATCTAACAACTGCGCCTCAAGTGCGGCCAGACGCCGACGCTGAGTTAACACCTGAACCTCCGCCGCGGAGGCCTGCTTCCTCAATTCCTCATAAAGCGGGAGTTCAGACACCTGGCCGGCAGACTGTAGGCCCGCCGACTCCAAGTTCGCCCTCAAATCTCTATCAATTTCATTAAGTTGACGCTTTATAGTAACTACATCAGGATAGGTATCCTGATACGACAACCTCAACCGATCCAACTCATCTTGAAGCCCCTTACGGCGCCCCTCCAGCGCGATACTTCGCGAGCGTACCTCAAGGTAACGCCCCTCGGTTTTAAGTTGGCGCCGAGTCGTGCGTATAGTTTCTTCACTCTCCTCTATTTCTACTTGTAGATCTTTAATTTCTGCAGTTAAAGAATTCACACGTTTTCGCACGTCACTCTCAGAAGCATTAACACTCTGGGATTTAAACGTTTTCAGCCGCTGCTCTGCTAGCTCTAGTTGCTTTTTATATTCGACGACCTGAGCATTAATGAAATTGTAAGCCTCAAAACTATCCTTTTGCTTCTCAGCGACGCGATCCTCAAGAAACACATCAACAATCGCACTCAAAGACTCATAAGCCTCAGTGGGAGTTGCAGCACCAAAAGTGACAACGGTTTGCGGTCGACGCCGAGATACCACTATATTTAAATTCGCCCTAAGCCGCTTCACCCCATTCTCTAAACGCTGAGGACTATAGCTTGCAGCTTCGGGATATAAGCGCAATAACGCAGGTTCCAGTACGCGCCGAGAGCCAATCACATCTCCAACTTTCTCACTCACATCCACGTCAGTGACTTCGGCAGCCCCTCGCAATAAGGGCTCAATGACATTCGTCACATCAACAGCAATGACCGAAGAAGAGACATATCGCTGTGGCCATTTTGAACCTACGAACAATACAGACAATAGGACCAGAGTAAAAACAACGGCAACAGCAAAACGAAAGCGTATAAGCTCTCTTTTTGTAGCAAGAAGAAGATCCAAATAATATTGAAACATACTCAACAAACCCTACCGCTAAAGGCTATCGTTAGATCAGCGCTCATTAAACACCACCCCTGCCAAGTTTTCTTTCCCAATTCTTTCAATTTGCGCATCTAAAATACTTTCGGTTATTTTCCCTGAAGGGACCACAAGTAATACAAAGTCGCAGAATTCTGAAAGTATCTGGACTTCCGCTTCGTAATTAGAAATTGAAGGCGCATCAATAATCACATAACGATCAACATAACGCCCTTTAAGCTCTTCAACCAACTGACGCATACGAGGCGAAGACAACTTCTCAGTGCCCCCGTCTTTGTTATTTCCTACGGGAATGGCTCGCATGCGGCTAACACCCGTACCATAAACAATATCTTCACAACTCACAGACACATCATCCAAATAGTCTGTAAGCCCAACATCAGCGCCTCCTGGCATATACTGATCAACAGAGGGTGCGTACAAGTTACAATCAACCAATACCGACGACTTTGTTTTATCGAGAGCAATTGCCGCAGCTAGATTAGCCGCCACATGAGAACCGCCACCGGGCTCAGCAGAAACAACAAGGCAAGCAAAATTCCCGCTCTCTTTTTTAGCCATCAAGCGAGTACGCAAGTCTCTAAAAGCCTTTAAAGGTCCGGATGCACCAGCCCCTGAATGGACTATTTTCAAGTCCGTTAACTCCTGCAAAGAGAAAGCCTTTACTTCCGTCATTTGCGCTACCGAGGATTGTCCACTCATAGCAACTGCCTCTCTTTAGGTCTGAACACCATTTTCTTACTCAAGCGACTTAAAACTCCAATCAACTTAAAATATACGCTCAGGGACAGTGATGATGTCCGCCGGATATAACTCATAGTTTGTATCCAATCCGCCCTTCTCCAATATATCCTTCAAGCGAATTGAAAACACCTCTACCTTGTCACCGTACTTTCTATAAAGCTTAGCATTATTTCCACTCGCAAACTCAGTTGGTCCCCCAGCCAATAAAACCAAGTCCAATACCGTCATTCCTTGCTGATGCATAACACTTAATGGCGAACCTACCGCACCTGTTACACGCACTCTCCGCAGAAAATTAGCGCTGGCTGGATTCCGGACAATGACAGTTACTTGCGGATTGCGAACATAGGCGCCAAACTCATTGGTCAACTCTTTTGATAATTCTTTTGTCGACTTACCCGATGCAACCACATCCCCCACCAAAGGCACAGACACCTTGCCATCAGGTCTAACAGAAACCGAAACCGAGAGCTCGGGCGATTTCCATACCTGCACAGATATCTCATCCCCAACGCCCATCTGGTAATCAGTCTCATCACTGTTAATGGGCATAGGTATAACACCTAGCTTAGAAGTGGCCGAAGACGAGCACCCAACAAGCGAACACAACACAAACAAAGCTATTAAAAACTTCATATCTTTAAACCTTATGATTTAGTTACCGAAGAAACACGTTGTAAGCTAGCCTTCATCTGAGCAATAGTCTCAGCATAATCAGCAGCTCCAAATATTGCAGATCCAGCCACAAAAGTATCAGCACCGGCCTCAGCAATTGAGGCAATATTATCGAGTTTTACCCCCCCATCAACCTCAAGACGAGTCTCTAATTTATTCCTGTCAATAAGTTCTCGGGCCGCCCTCAGCTTATCAAGCGTATAAGGAATAAATGACTGCCCACCAAAACCAGGGTTAACAGACATCAACAACAGCATGTCTAATTTTGGTAGAACCTGCTCCACCAAACTCAATGGCGAACCAGGGTTAAGCACTAGACCACACTTAAGGCCCGCAGAACGAATTAACTCCAGGGAACGATCAACATGCTTACTTGCTTCAGGGTGAAAGGTAATATAGCTAGCGCCAGCATCAATAAACTGCTCGATCAATGAATCGACAGGTTCAACCATAAGATGAACATCGATAGGCGCATTAATGCCATACTTTCGAAGGGCTGCACAAATAGCCGGCCCGAAAGTAAGGTTGGGCACATAATGGTTATCCATAACATCAAAATGAATAATATCGGCACCAGCGTCGAGAACAGCCTGAACATCGTCGCCAAGGCGAGCAAGGTCAGCAGATAAAATAGACGGGGCAATCAAAAAGTCTTTGGCGGGCATAACTCATCGCTCAATTAATACGGAGTAGCCGGCATTGTACTGAAAATCACGAACGAAGCCAGTAAGTGATGTTATTAACTCAAGCGTAAACCTAGAATTCAAGCAACGCCTACAGCAGATCGCCCCTATTCTGCGAAGGCAAGCCAAATTCACTCAAGTTCAAACCAGCAATATTACCAATCTCTCTAAACAAATCCGCATTCGTGCGACTACTATCCACAGCAAAACGCCGCAACTGCGGCTGTAAAGCGCCGTTAATATCTTCGCGTCGCAGCGCTTGAGCGTCAACCTTACTTAAATAGGCTGGCT
>NZ_CEXWTU010000216.1:0-8344 GCF_982758155.1 Marinagarivorans sp.
ATATCCGAAGCATCCAAGAAATGCTAGGCCACAACGATCTAAGTACCACCCAAATCTACACCCACGTCGTCGGCATACAAGAGCGCGGCGTTACCAGCCCAATTGATATCTAAAACAATCGCCAACTACAAAAATGACCAACTGCTGATCCCCACAAAGGTGTCGGCATAAACCTCTGGGGCCGTCACAAACAGGACGTTTGTGCAGAGCTTATAGGGATATATTCACAGCGCGCCCCAGAGGTTTATGCCGGCACCGACACAGATCAAAGACGCCCTATTGATATCTAAACAATCTCCTTCAACCGCAACCTCAGCTTGAATTAGATGAGCGGACGAATGTGCGCGTCACCTCGCCGCTTAAAAACTCACTCACCTCCCGAGGGGAACATCTTGGCTTTAATATCAGCAAGTTTATCGATCGCTTGAGCCATGTCTTGCTTTTGGGTGGGCATTTCGAAACCGCAATGTTTGGCAGAGCAATAGAACCGGCCGGTTCCGTCGGGGTTACTGATTGAAGTGGCGGTATTTTTTTTGCATTTTGGGCAGAGTTCAAACTCAAGCGGTCTTAGCATGGTAGAGCCTTAGGTCGATTAGAAAGTCTGTTTAGGGGCGCGCACGGAATAACTTCCCGTTTTTGTATTCCTGGGTACACGCTGCCTTCGTTAAAAATATGTGCAATAGCCGGCTATTACGCCATACTTTCGCCTCGCCAAGCAAGCACCCACAAACCCAAACTCCAGCAACTTATTCCGTGCACGCCCCTTACCTTCCCCAAGCGCGAGAATCGACTACTGGCCTAATGTTTCAGCAACAAACTCCCCGCAGGCAACAGTGGATTATCCACTACCGCAACACCCCCGCCGATATGCGCCAGCTTAGGTGCGCCGTCTAAACTCGTTAATTGAAGGTTTTCGACGATTTCTACAGCGCCGCCAATGTACGCCAAATTATCTAAGCCTTGCAGCGTAGTGAGCTGATCATTTAATAAAATCCAAAGCTCGGTTTCTATATGCGTTAATTGGTTAAGGCCCTCTAAATTCTGCAATTGATAATTAGAGCGAATATCGACCCGCTGCCCCACTGTGCGCACATTATTTAAACCCTGCAATGTTGTTAGGCCGCCATTATTATTGACGACTAAGCGGCCGCCAATTTCGGTTAATTGTTGCAAGCCATCAAACGAGGTTATGCCATTATTAAAATTAAAAATAACATCGCCACCCACGGTTGTAACACCGTGTAACCCCTGCACACTCACTAGTTGATGGTTAAAGTCGCACTCGATGCGATTTTCTATTTGGGTAAGCGTCGATAGGCCCGCAATAGACGTTAGCGCGGGTAAATCGGCAAGGTGAAGATCGTATAATTGGTTTAATGCCGTAAAGGAGGTTAAGCGCTGTAATGCGGGATTTTGATAAAGGTATAAGCCGCCCATAACATCGGCAAGGGCATTAAGGCCATCTAAATTTTCAAGAGCATCGTTTTCATGAATTTTTATATCACCGAATATTTGTGTTAACGACGGCAAGCCCGTTAGATTGATTAATGCAGGGTTAAACGCGATATGAAAATCGCCAGCGATGGTTTGTAAATTTGTTAAACCGGTTAGATTTTTAAGCTTAACGTTATCGCGTAAGGTTAAGCTACCCACAGACCGCAAATTGTTAAGTGCCGTTAAATCTGCCACCTGATTAGCCTGCAGTATTAACTGGCCCGTTATTTCTTCACAGTGGCTAATCGCGGTTAAATCATCGGGGGTTTGAACACTAAAATCACCTTCACACACAATAGCGTTGCCTGCTGGTGGCGTGTTATTGCCCCCAGCGCAAGCGCTAATAATCCCTGCCAGCAAAACGGTGCACAGTATTTTTATACGCACAGGCTCTCGCTTCCTTGCGATCATATACGGGTGGCGCTATGCGCGAATAGCATTTAAGAAACCATTGCTATCGCCCACGCCGTTCACCTGCGCGCCAAAGGCATCTAACATTGAATAGAGTAAGTTCGAATAACGCGCTTTACCCAAATCGGCATGCTGGCCTGTTGCAAAATAGCCATTACAGCTACCGGCTAATAGTACGGGTAAATCGTCGTGGTTATGGCGATTCCCGTCTGATATCTCGTTGGATAATAAGCAGGCGCAACTGTCTAATAATGAATTGCCGGAAGGGTCTTTGGTGTTATTCAGCTTTTCTAGCAAATAAGCAAACATCGACATTTCCCAGCGGTCGATCGTTTTAATCGCATCAAAATTATTGGTATGGGATAACGTGTGGTGGCCTTGATTAACCCCCGGTAAAAAACCGTAGGTGGTATAGGTGCCGCCGCTGGCCAACATAAAGGTTTGAATACGGGTGATATCACACTGAAATGCCAGCACTTGTAAATCGCACATGGCTTTAATGTGCCCTTCGCGCCCACTCCCGACAATCGGTTGCTCCAAGGTACATTCAGCGACACCGGCATCCACACTATTTAAACGTATTTCTAAGTCCCGAATACTGTGCTCGTATTCCTGCATGCGCACACGGTCTTCCATGCCCAACTGTCCGTACAAGTTTTTGGCATCGTCTTGCACCGCACTGAGTACAGATTCGTCCATCTGCTTACGCCGCATGGCGGCCTCTGTTGCGGCATTTGGGTCAAAGCCTGCGGTAAGCGTATTGAATAAACGCGAAGGATCGGTTTCTTTCGGCTTACGTGTTTGCGGCCCCTTCCAGGAAACATTACACAGGTAAGCACCGTTATAACCCGATTCGCCGCCGCAATTTCCGCCATCGCCACCTTCAATGCCCAACGCTAGCGAATCGATGCGCGTGCGGTCGCCCATTTGCTCTGCCGCGATTTGGTCGATACTTACACCGCCGCTTACGCCAGGTTTAGCCGCTTGCACGGCCGTTAAAAATGACGCGGTACCCGACGAATGATCACCACCGCCCATAGAATATCCGGGCACATTTTCTAAACCCGAAATTACCATGAGCTGATCTTTAACATTGGCTAAAGGCGCAAGCGTAGGGGAAAGCGCATAGTTAGCGCCCGTGCCCGTTGGCCGCCATGCAGGCATGTGAATACCGCAGGGTAAGTACCACGCCAACATGCGCGCTGGAGCACCACCGGCCGCAAACGCTGTTTTACCGACAGGGGCCATAGCCTCCAATAATGGCAACGCCAATGCGGTACCCGTTCCACGCAAAAAGGTTCTACGGTTTAAAGATTTCATCGTCATCTCCTATTCCCCCGCCGCGCTAGCGCGTTGGCGGAATGCATCACTGACAACCAGCTCTTCAATTATGTCTTGAAAGCGGTGACCGTTGGCTTGTGTTTTTTGGTAAATATCAAACACCAATGGGTAATCTGAACTTTGTACATCACCGGGTAAAAAGCCTTTTACATAACGGTTTAAGCCGTAGGTGGCAATGTGGCTAGTGAAGCACATCGGTAAACGGAAAGACGATGCCAGAATATCACTTAGCTCTACCCCACCATCAAACGACTCCCCGGTTGGCAAGGTGCCGGTTGCATCCACAATCCAAGGGCCATTACCTTCAATGCCACGCCACTCCTCTGAGCGCCACTGCCCGATTGGGTCGTAATTTTCTAAGCCAAAACCAATCGGGTCTACAAATCGGTGGCAGGCACGGCATTGTGGCTGGCCGTGCATTTCAAATTTTTGTCGTGTCGACAAGGAAGCAGAATCGGCAATTTCATCGGGATCGCCAATGGGCAATTCTGGCGGTGGCGGCGGCGGTGCATCGCACAATAAAGTTTCTAATACCCACACACCACGCACCACTGGGCTCGTGGCGGTGTTATTGGATGTAGCCGTAAGTACAGAAGCGTGCCCGAGCAAACCTTTACGGGGCTCGGTACTCCACACATGCCGCTCGAAATTACGGGCACCTAAGCCACCGGGGGCAACTTGCAGCCAATTTAAGTTAAAGCCACCCGAAACAATATTCACCCGCAAGGTGTGATCACCTTGCTCCAAGTTACCTAACGCTACTGGCGCGAGCGTTTCCCACACCTGCCAATCGCCGGTAGAGGCGACGGCCGCATTTTCGCTGACTAAAACGCCATCTATCTCGAAATTTATAACTCCGCCGCCATTCATGGAGGCGACTCTAGGCGCTACCGCGTAAGGCCCAGCCACCGCAATATTCACGCGGTACTCTAGCCATTCACCGGCACTGGTATAACCCACGTTGTAACCACCACCTTCATCGGCCGTGGCTTCGATATCTACGTCGTCCGCGCTTAACTCACCACCATCGTTACCGGCAGAATTATCCAGATACATCACGTACTGCTCGGCTTCCACTTTAATCGGCGGGGCACTGCTATTGGGTAGGTCGGCATCCACTTGATAGAAAGCTTTTAAACGACCATTCAGGAAGCTGTAGTTGGCCGTAAGTAATTCACTCAAAGGAGCATTGGTGCTGATTAAGTGATTCACAAAGGTACGCGTTTCTTCGTCCATTGCTGCGCGAAGTTCTTCGCTGTAATTGGCAAACAATTGAGCATCCGGTGTAGAGCGGCGCTTGGCGAACTGTAACCACTGCGCGGCAAACTCACTCACTAAAGATTCAGCGCGGGCATCTTCCAGCATGCGTTTTACTTGGCTGCGTAATGTGCTTTCTTGCAGTAATGCGCCGCTTTGGGCCAACTGTAATAATTGCTCATCAGGTGTGCTGCTCCATAAAAAGTAAGACAACCGCGAAGCCAGCTCGTAACCGTTCAATGCGCGCGCATCTGCGGTGGCATCCACTTCAAGCAAGTACATAAAATTAGGCGATAACAGCATAGTGCGCAGTACGTGGAAAAGACTATCGTCAAAGCTGTTGCCCAGATTTTGTGCGGTATCAAAAATACCTAGCAGCGTTTGCTTGTCGTTAGCGGTTAAAGGCCTACGCCATACCTGGGTACCAAAGTTAGATAAGATTGAATCAACACAGGCTGCGTTTTCGGTATTGCACTGCAGGGCGGGCAAACCTTTATTAATAGCCTCTAGCACAACACGTTCGGCGGCATTAAAGAAACGATCAGCATCTTCAACGGTTACGCTTTGCACGCTACCATCTTTTGTATAATGCCCGTCTTTACCGCGCACATCGGCTAAAAAGTTGTCGCCTGGGCGCGATTGTGTGGCGAATAAATCGCGTACGGTATTGCTGTATTCCGTACGATTCATACGGCGCATACGCGGCGATACCACTTTCAAGCTACCCATTGGCGCGGGGGCTTCGTTAGTGGTCATGCTGGATGATGAATGATTGCTCGGCGATGGACACCACACCAGCCCAGCCAAGCTTTTGGTGTAAGCGGCGACATCATCGGCACACTGCCCAGTACACACATTGCCAGGCGCGGGCATGTAGGTGGCAATGTATTGGTGCAGCGGCAAGCCTGGGTTACCCGCTTCCATGGTGGAATGCCGGTATAACGCGGCCGTTAAATCAATCGCTTTAGAATAATCCCCCTCGCCACTGCCACCATGGCAAAAAGCGCAGGCATGGGTCTCGTCGTATAAGGTTTTACCGCGCGCTACGGCATCGGCACATTCACTTGCGCTACTGCTAATAGAAACCACACTTGATGAGGCGACCGCAGAGGAGACAGCAACGGAAGACTCACTCGCTACCGACGATGTGTTTTGGTCTACACCACCACAAGCCGTTATCAATAACGTGAACAGTAAGGCGAAACTGCGGCCGTTAACATGGCCCGCTGAATCGAATATTTTTCTTATCATTATTAGTAAACCCCACAAGGTCAGTTCGATCAAAAGACAGGAAAGCACTCTCAAGCCGCAACAAGCCGCAAAGCCAGGAAATCGCGAAATGAGTAAGATCAACACTATCCTTCAAAATGCTTTTTTAGGCGTCCCACTTTAGGTCGCACCCGCGTTGATACTTTGGTTTTGTGAATTGATACGCAACCCCGCCTTAAAGGTGAGACCTTTATCACATCTACGTTTAACGAAAATATTGTAAAACCCAAGCGACCTAAATTTCCAAAATGAGGGGTTACGTGAATTGGTACGTTTTTGCGTACGTTACAGAGGGGATTCGCGGGTTACTGCCCCTAAAGAGTTGATCTTACAAGGACGTCTTATTTAGAGTGCTCCTAGCATGCCCATAGGATAGAGTGCAGGATTTGATTTATCGCCCCATCATCAAAACTAAGGATCACACAATGAAGCCTTCACAATATTCAAGGTTGACGCTTGGAGCACTGATGACTTGCGCCCTTTTGTGCAGCGCTTGCGGCCAAGCGCCAGCAACCCAAGACACGCTAAATACGCAGGAAGACATGGTATCCGCCGATGACGCCAAACGTTATCAGCAAGCGGTTTTTAACGATTTTGTTAAAACCGCTAACATCACTTATGGTGAAAACTACAACCCAACCACCGGTATTAACGAGCCGCTAAAACTGCGCTTATTCCAGCCCAAAGGTGATACGAACAGCAAACGTCCATTGCTGATCATTACCCCCGGCGGTGGTTTTGTTAAGCACGGTGACGATTGGATGGAAAATTTTGGTGAGCGCTTTGCCCGCGCCGGTTATGTCACAGCCATTACCCGCTACCGCCTTTCGGACTCCACTGCTTCACCCGAATTATTCTCTGAGGCTTTATTTAAGTCGTTCGCAGATCAGAAGGCCGCGATTCGATTCTTTATGCACGATGCCGCCACAACGAATCAATACCGCATAGACACAAATAATCTCTTTATTGGCGGCCATTCCGCCGGTGCCATCACGGCGATGTATGTGGCTTTTTTAAGTGAAAACGATGATATGCCCGCCGTTATGCAACACGCCATGGATGCAAATGGCGGCATAGAAGGCAACAGTGGTAACCCGGGTTACAAAACACCGATTCGCGGCGTTATTAACTTATCCGGTGCGGTTTCCGATACGTCATTATTTAAAGCCAACGGCACTGCACTTTTAAGCATTCACGGCGAGAAAGATGATGTTGTTACGATGGGGACCCATGAAGCGCCTCTATTTTATGGCTCGGAGCCCATTCACCAGGCGGCTAAAGCAGCAGGCGTAGATTCCACGTTTTATCCCATGGCAGGGCTTACACACAATAGCACTGTGTACGATGAGGAATGCCCTAGCTGCATCCCTTCAATTATGGCGTTTATTAAGCAACATCTCGATGCGACAACACTGCCTTGATCATGCCCGACAATGAAAGTACGGCATACCCCATAGACCCTGCAGCAGAGCAATTACATGCCGCCATGATGCGCGCGGCAGACCGATACTTTTCGGCCTGCCGCGAGCGTATTCCGGGGTTTGCGCGTACTCACTTTAGCTACCCCGGCGCCTGGTACACCAACAAGGTCGCGTTTGGCTGGGACTTATTGCGCATGCCCATCAATTTGTTATGGGCGCCGCTCTATTTAATCATTCAGCTTTTTGCGCTTGCATGCCAAGCCTTACATTGGCCGGTACTACACCGTTTATTACGTAAAACACCGACCGGTTTTACCACCAAAGTACAAAAGCAGATGGTGGCTAATATTAACCGCCAACTTTTAAGGAACACCGCAACAACGGCCGACAGCGAATTTCATCGGTATTTAATCGAAGAACTCACCACACTTGCTAACCCCCGAGTCAACGTTAACACTCAAGATTTTATTCAAGCGATCGACCCCATCCTTAATGAAGCGCTGGCACAATATGCGATAACCCGCACCGCCTCAGCCGACATTACCAATACGGCACTCAGTACGGCGCTGGGCGCGCTCATGCTAAAAAAGTTTACGCCCGGCGGCCTGGGTTTTGGATTGTTAATTGCTGCCTTTGTGGCCAAAGGCCAGTACAGCCGAGACTTTATTTTTGGTGAAACGCTCGGCAATTATTACTACGCGCTATTTCCACCCTCCCCCTCAATAGCTTTAATAGCAGGCTGTACCTTAGGGGTAATGTGTATTCTTGCCGTAATTGCGTCGTTTTCAGGCTTACTCAGCGACCCTATTCAATACTATACAAAGCTGCACCACTATCGGCTTAAGAAATTCATCAACCACTTAGAACGCGACTTCACCCAACGCAGCGAAGCCACATTCAAACCCAAAGATCAGTACCTGGCTAGAATTATGGAAGTACTGGATACCTTTAAAACACAGTTCTAATGTGACGTGAACATGTGCCAGGTTACATTCACACAACCGCTGCACGCTTACAACTGAACGATAAAAAGCATGTTCGCCTCCCAAGCACCCCCTAAACAGCACCAGCCATTCAGCGTATTTCTTCTTTTTAACCTAGAAACCGCAGTTGAGAGTCAAAAAGATGCGTATTCCCTTGGTGTGCATGGC
>NZ_CEXWTU010000217.1:0-8300 GCF_982758155.1 Marinagarivorans sp.
CTATGTCCTATAGGCCCCGGCATGCGCCCCTTTAAGCGCCTCGATAAGAAAGCCGCTTCGATAACCGCTCCTGCGTTATTCTAATAACCTGCTTCCCTGCAGGCCCTCTTCGCTTAATTGGATAAACTATTATTACCTCGCCCCTAAAGCCGTTGTGTTCACGACTAAAAGCTCATCCGAAAGCCTATTGTCGGTAAAATACCTAGGCCGGCAGTATCTTCGGTAACGACTGGGCTATTTTCATCTTCAATTTGATCGTAGTCTAAATTACGGCTTTCAATATTTTCCTGATTCAGTACGTTTATAACATCTACAATCAATGCTGATGGGAATCGTCCAATCTGGAAATCCCATTTGTAGCGGACATCTAAGCGGCTATAGGTGGGGAGCCGATCCGAAAAAGGCTCATCATAAACCGGTATTATAGTGTCATCCTCACGTTCTTCTAATCCAATAATGGGTGTAAACGCTTGACCGCTACGGGCACTCCAGCGCCAGCCTATTTCCATATTCTCTCTGAATTCGTAATTAACGACCCATGTGGCAAGCCAAGGGGTGTCTAAATAGTAATCACGTGTGTCTTGCGTTAGCGTATTGGTGCGCTCGCTTTTGCCGTAGCTTAAAGCTAACCATCCGTACCATTTGTCGGTCATGTCTTTATTAATCAATACATCAATGCCGCTAGCTTCACCTTCTAGTGCGTTAATATAATATTCACCGGATTCACCATTGGTGTCTGCGATAGCAAGGTCAGATAATGTTTTGTGGTAAAGCTCTAAATTCCAGCTCCAGCCGTCATTGTGTTTTTTAGTGAACCCCAGCACGCTATGTCTTGATTTTGCAGTCGGTAAGTTTGGATTGCCCACAGAAGGAAACGCGAGCTCTATTTCGGGAAGCCTTGCGTAATGGCCGTATCGAGTGTTTATTTCTAAGGTGCTGCTCGCTTGATAGCCCAGAGCAAGGCGCGGTAGCGCAAGGGTCTCATCGGTTAAATCATTGTGGTACGACTGCATTCCAACATCTAGCCGCACACGATCTGTAATCAACCAAGAATCATTAATATAATAAGTGCTTTCTTTAATCTCTAGACTTTCAATTTCTGAAATACGCCGCCGCTCGGCAGAACTACACTGGTCTTGTTTGTCTTCAGTGCATAGTAATAAAACGCCCTCCAGATCAAGCGTATAGTTACCATCGGTTAACTGGGCTCCAACGGTTAAGGTATGGGCCTCTGTTAAGGCATAATCCAATTCGCCTTTTATCGTTGAATGCTCTCGATCAAAAAAACTATGGTAATTTTCTCCCCAATAAACTTGGCTGCCCGTATTTGTTCGACCGATAGCCAGTTTCGCTTCTGTAATCGTATCGCCCAAGTATTTGTAGGTTATATGTTGGCCATCATAATCTTGTCTGACTTCGGCATTACCGGCAAAGTCTGGATTAGCGGCAACAAAGTCGGCCTGTCGTGTTAATTCTGCCTCAACGTAATCTGTTGCCCCATTGGCCGAAAAGGCCAGCTGATGCTGATCGCTAATATCCCAAACATATTTGAATTGATAATCTTCGTCTTGTGGCGCTTCAATCACACGAATGCCTTCACCTTCCTTTTCGGCGTCTTCTTTTGATTGCTCTTTTACCACTAAGTGAATCAAACTTTTACGGGCCGATAAGTAAAAGGCAGAATTTTCTGTAACACCGCCTTCGACAAAAATACCCGAGCGCAATAACGATAAATCGATGGTGGCTCCAAGCCGCTGCTGCTTCGGATCACGGAGAGTTATATCGAAAACCGCTCCCGTAACATTGTTGTAGGTTGGCCCAAACCCCGCTGAATACATTTGAAAATCTTGCAGAATATATTCGCTAAAAATGGACGATGAAAAGGCATGAAATACATAACCCGCGGGTAAAAAATCCACCAAGTATAGATTATCCGCTGGTGAGGACCCCCGCACGGCGGGCTCGCCACTATCGCCGCCAGGCACAACGCCGGGTAAGCTAAAAACGGCAGAAAGCGGATCACCCAGCGCTCCCGGCACATCGACTAACTTTTGTGCATTCTCCGTGATGATAGTGAAATCGCCTTTGCGCTCACCTAATACGATCGTTTCTTCTACAACAGTTGCTTGTAGCGCCTCTTCAGCAGAGCTTGTTGTTGCGAGTAGAGTCGAGGCTGTAAAACATAGCGCCGTAGTGAATATTTTACGGGATGAAGATGGCATGGTAGGGCTTCCTAGAAATAATACATCCAATTGTTTAATGCAGAACCTATCGAAATACACCCATCGGAGAGCTAGGCCTGCAAGGTCTTCAAGTTTTGGCGCAGAGTTTAGCAAAGTAGATAAAGAAAGTTGTAACAGCTTGTAACAGGTTCAATATTTTTAGCAGCCATATTACAAAAGTAACAGACAAAAAAATCCCCGCACTTGGCGGGGCAATTCTTGGGGTCATACGGGAAGTACACAATCTATTAAGCTTTTACCCATTGGGATGGCGCTGAAGGGGCGCGTACTAGGTATGAGCCAGTGAGAGAGGTTTAGTTCCGCCACATATCATTTTCTTTATCACAGCAATTTAGTGTCGAATTATCTTACAGTTTTATGTGTTGGGCCGTATGTGCTGTGCCGTGAACGTATGCATAAGGGTATTAGCAAGGATCAGCCCGCCAAAACCGCTTAATATAACGCCATATCGTGACCTGGGTCTCTTTTGGTATGTGATGTGCATCACGTTTTCTGTATTGGCATATCCGCCACCCACAAAGACCACCTCCCAGAAGGAGGTGTATTTTAAAAGAGAACAATATTATGAACAGTACCTCTGCAGCTCCCCTAAAATCCTTAGTCCAAACTCTGAACGATAGCATTGAGTTTTATCGTGTAGCCGCCCAAAAGGCCGAGCACGAAAACTATCGCCAGGCGTTTAAGGAAATGGGTGAGACTCATGTTTTAGCAAAAGCCTACTTGCAACCGTACCTAATTATGCAAACAGGCGTTGCCGAAGAAGGCCATACCTTTGGCAGTAAATTACACCATCGGTATGTAGAGATGCAGGATGCGGCAAATAATGACCACGACCAAACATTGATAAAGCAGCTTAGCGAAGTCGAAGATATTACCCTTAATATGATGGAGGTTACTGCTGCCGTGTCTAAAAATGCCATGGTGAGGGGGGTCATTAAGGGGTTAATGCCGCAAATGAATAAGTGTCGTGATCGTGTTTTGAGTTTAGCCAATATCAACAGCATCGCGTGCTAGTGGCGGTTAGTTAGTACCTGGGTCTATACGGCAGGCCGGTTCACCTCTCAAACTCCCTAAGGCTGCTTGATCTATAGCCGAGCGTCGAATAATTTTACAGATTGTTTTTGTGCGGAATAAGTTAGGTATCTAGGGGCCCTAAGTACCCTAGATACTTTGCACCGTTAGCGCGATTCAAAGGCGCTAATGAGTATTTTTTCGAGTGCGACCTGATCCAAGGGTTTGTTTAGGAAT
Source organism: Marinagarivorans sp. (assembly GCF_982758155.1). Lineage (NCBI taxonomy): Bacteria > Pseudomonadati > Pseudomonadota > Gammaproteobacteria > Cellvibrionales > Cellvibrionaceae > Marinagarivorans > Marinagarivorans sp. The sequence continues at coordinate 3,492 of NZ_CEXWTU010000217.1, forward strand.
CCATCCATGCCTATGTCTTCAGCCATATTTTTATGGCTTTCCATTGCGTGCGCGCTTAGAGCAACAATAACGATTGGTAAGTTGTTGGGTCGTGTCACATTGTGCGTACGTATTTCTCGAGTTGCATCCCAGCCACTCATTTCTGGCATTTCGCCATCCATTAAAATTAAATCAAAGGCTTGTGGATTGTGCAAGCACACATCAATCACTTCCTGGCCTGTTTCTACCATGGTTGGAATAATATTGTATTTCTTTAAGTAGCCTTGAATGACCATTCGATTAACTGGATTATCTTCTGCGACAATAACGTTTAGCGAGCAGAAATCTGGGTAGGTATTTTTAAGCCCTGTTTTACTTTTTAGGGCGGAACTGCCATGCGCAGTATTGACAATAGTTTCGATAATTTTGCTGTTACTGAAAGGTGATGGTAATAAGGCTACGCAATCATCAAGGCTTTCTAGCTCAGCCGGTATTGTTGTAACATGATTGAGTAGAATGATTTTGAAGTTCAATGGTGTTCTGTTGTTGCTATTAATAGCGGCTAATAATTTTCGTGTTTTTTCATGACTACAGTGGATAATAAAAATATTATCTGTATCTTCAATTTTATCAATTTCACTCAACAGATGCTCGAACTGAGAAAGGCAGCGTGAAGATATATTGTGGTAGGACAGTAGGTTCTCAATATGCTGTTGATAATCCTTACTTTCAATAAACAATGAAGCAGGCTTTGATATTGTCTGAGCATTCTTAAGTCTTCTTTGCGACCTATTACTGGGTGTAGAAGTAAGAGGGATTTTAAACCAAAACGTAGAGCCTTTATCAATCTCACTTTCAACGCCAATAACTCCGCCCATTAATTCTACAAGTTGTTTACAAATACTCAAGCCTAAGCCAGTACCGCCATAAAGTCTGGTTGTAGAGCTATCGGCTTGATCATAGGGTGAAAATAGTCGTTCGAATAAAGCTTCTTTTATGCCAATACCAGTATCGCTAATGGAAATGACAATGGTTTCCGGCAGTTCTTCGTCACACTGTGCGTGTAAAGTAATGTTGCCTTGCTGCGTGAATTTAAAGGCGTTACCTAATAAATTTATGATAACTTGGCGAATTCGAGTCGGGTCACCAGTAACAATCTGCGGGCACTCTGGTGAGTAGATGGTGATGATGTTAATGCTAGACGTCTTCGACACATATAAGAATAAGGCAATACTTTCATTGAAGATTGATTCAAGATCAAATTCAATTTTCTCAATTTCTATTTTATTTGATTCTATTTTTAAATTGTCCAGAACATTGTTAATAATGTGTATTAATGAGTCGCCTGATTTTTTAATATACTCAATATATCGCAGTTGATCCCGGGATAGTGGTGTTTCCCCGAGAATATTGACTAATCCTAGTACGCCATTCAAGGGTGTTCTTATTTCGTGGCTCATGGCAGCAAAAAATTCACTTTTGGCTTGCGAGGCTTTTTCTAACTGATACGTGCGCTGCTGAACTTTTTTCTCAAGGCTTTGTGAGTATTCATTGAGATCGTTATCTTTAATTATTAGGGCGTTGGTCATAGCGCTAAAAGTTTTTACCATTACCCCTAACTCGTCCTCACGAGTAAGTAGCTCTTCATCGGCTATGTAGGGTTGATGGTTTTGAGTGTCAAAATCACGCATTTTATGGGTTATTTTTCGTAATGGCTTACCAACCATTTTTTGAATAATGAAATAGAAAATAGTGCTGAGTATTAGGGTTTTAAAGATAGCGCTAATGATTGTAATCAGAAAGGTATGCGCTGCACGGTTGAGGACCACCAGTGAATTACTTTTTAGAACAATATGCCCAATGATTTTTTCTTGAGTGTATTCACTTGAATAGGTGATACTGTAGGAATAGTCGTATTCATCAAAAATAACTTGTGCGAGTATTGAATCATTATTGGTGAAAATAGCATTTTCACTTTGGGTACGTTGAAACTGACTATGCAGTAGGATGTGACTTGCATCCATAAGCTCTATTTTTTTAATGTCTTTATTGATCTTTAACATCCCCTGGAGGGATGCCAGTGTTTGATCTTCATCGACATTCCAAAGTGCCTTCGAAATAATTGGGCTGAAGGTTAATGCTACGTTTTCAATCTCGTCACTGAGTCTATTTTTCTCGTTTTTATATTCCAATATTAATTGGCCTAGCGTTAGTAGAAACGCTAGGCTTAAGTAAAAGGTAAGAGTTACACGCAATAAGTTCCGAGCAAGTGAGCTTTTCGCTGATGCAATTTTGAATATAGGCGAATTGAATATAATCATTACTACACTACACTTCAGTCAGTTATAACGTTGTTGTATAACTTGATTGGCTTTAATAAGGCACTGCTATAAAGGCAGTCACTATCACTGGTTTAATGATAGTGCGTATTTCTACAATTAACATAATTTCTAGTCTGGTTTAATTATGAGTGTGTATGTATATCTAACAGTTATTGGTTTCTTGTTTTTAATGCTCTCAGAGAATATGTCAGCGTCTGAAGTTCTTAATGTCCGTTATCCTGCCGTCCAGGACCCCTATTATTCGGAAAGAGACACCTATTTTGTTAAGTTATTGGAAATGGCACTGTCTGAATCAGGCTTTGAGTATGAGCTTCAAGGCGTTAAGTATCCTAGTTATAGCGAAAATAGAAGTGTTCTATTATTGAAGAATAAATCCTATGACGTACATTGGCTTAATACAACAGCAGGGCGCGAGGCGGAAGCCGACGCTATAAAAATTCCATTGTACAAAGGCGTGATTGGGTGGCGAGTATTCTTTATCAAAAATGGGATGCAGCATAAATTCGATAAGGTTAGTCGTGTTGAGGACTTACAAAAATTTGCATTCATTCAGGGGCATGATTGGGCTGATATCGATATCTTAAAGAATAGTAATTTAAGAGTCGAGGGCTCGTCCAATTGGTTAGGTTTATTTAAAATGGTTGATATGGGGCGGGCAGATGTTTTTCCTAGATCCATTGTTGAGATTATGGAAGAGAAAAAAAATTATGCAGACGGTTTAATTATAGAAAATAAATTGATTTTACAATACCCCTCGGCCTATTATTTTTTTGTTAATAAGCAGAATGAAACGTTGAAAGCGGCACTTAAGAAAGGCCTTAGTGTGATTGTAAATGATGGCCGCTTGGATCGTCTATTTTTTGAGGCATTCCATACAAAAATTTCGGAACTCAATATAGAAAATAGAAAAGTGTTGAATATTGATAGGCCGTCGCTTCAAAACGCTATGCCCCTTGAAGATGGAAAATTATGGTTTAGCATTGAATGGTATCAACAGGCTAAAGAGAAATACATTGTTACACCCGAAGGGCCGAGAGAATAATATTTCACTCATTACCTCAATGCATTCCCCTAAAAAGACTAACCCAATGCCGGTGCCATGCTTAATTGTAAGCTTCCTACAGGCCCCTCGCGCCTAGTGTAACGTGGATGCAGTTAGTCTCAGATTAAACTAATTATTACAGTGTGTTAAAATCCTCGTTTTAGCTTTTTGATAGCGGCTTATGTTTATGCTTATAGGTATAAGGCGCTATTTTTCAACAGCATAGATGGCGATAAGATGACACAAGGTACACTACAAAAAATGCACGTAAGCCTGGATGAGAATGATCAGGTGCAATATGAACTACCCCTTGGGGATCAGCGCATAGCGCTTAATTCACGTATAGGTCAGCAATTAACGCTGACGCATACCGGCAATATTTACTGTAGTAACTGCAGTAAAAAAACCAAAAAAAGTTACGCGCAAGGGCACTGTTATGTCTGTATGGCAAAGCTTGCTAGTTGCGATATGTGCATTATGAAACCGGAAACGTGTCACTATGCACAAGGTACTTGCCGCGAGCCGCAGTGGGGCGAACAAAACTGTTTTGTTCCGCATTATGTCTATTTGTCGAATACCTCGGGTATTAAGGTGGGCATTACGCGACATACACAACTGCCTACACGCTGGATAGATCAGGGCGCCACACAAGGCTTGCCAATTTTTAGGGTGAAATCACGTCATATTTCAGGGCTTGTAGAAATCGCATTAGCAAAATTAGTCGCAGACAAAACACATTGGCAGGCCATGCTGAAAGGCAATGCCGAAAATGTAGATTTGAAGCTAAAAGCCGAGGAGTTAATTCCATTAGTCGCACAAAGCCTTGCCGAGATCACAGCAGAACACGGTGATGATGCCATTGAGGCGTTAGATGAGTCGATTCAAGAAATACATTACCCCATCACAGAATTCCCTAAAAAAGTAAAGTCGTATAACTTTGATAAAGAACCTGTACTCAGTGATGTATTGATCGGAATAAAGGGCCAATACTTAATTTTTGAAAATGGTGTGATTAATATTCGTAAGTTCACTTCTTATGAAGTTGCTGTAGAAGGCTAGCGCTGGATGTTTTAGCGATAGAATGTCAGTCGCTTTCGAGAAGCTCTAAAAATAGCCAAGCCAGAACGGTACAGAAAGTTCTCGCTTGGCTATTTTTTAATGTGCCTCGTCCCAATTATCGCCAACACCAGCTTCTACCAATAAAGGCACGTCGAGTGTCATTGCTTGCCCCATCAAATCGCAGACCTCAGCCATAAAAGTATTTACGGCTTCTTCTTTCACCTCGAACACAAGCTCATCGTGGACCTGCATTATCATTTTTGCGGGCTGCTTGGTTGAATGTAGCCAGTCATGTACTTTTAACATGGCTATTTTAATAATATCGGCGGCGGTGCCTTGCATGGGGGCGTTAATGGCTGTGCGCTCGGCGGCTTGTCTTCGCATACC
>NZ_CEXWTU010000218.1:0-2316 GCF_982758155.1 Marinagarivorans sp.
CGGCAAGCTCCGGTGTTTTGTTCATTCCTGGTAGTAACTTGCCGCCCAGTGCTGGGGAAAACTCGGCTCGGACTATCCCTGAGAGTGAATATAATGCGTTAGGCGAATTTCAGCCCGAAATTATTGTATTAGCGCCCTTTGATATTTCTAATCCATTAGACGATTTTACGCCCAATGAAGCGTTGAAGTTTACTTGGGTGCCCAATGCCGCAGCGCAAGCGTTGCTTGATATCTCCGCTTTTGATCTTACCAGTGCAAATTTAAGCTTTACCGTGCCCAATATCATCGGCCGTAATGGCCCAGGCCCAGATGTTATTCCGCTTGGCTTTACGTTGAGAGTAACGGACGGCCAAGGGCTTTTTAGCGAATCTAGCCACACCATAAATATCGAGGCTAATGATGATTTTCCGATTATTACCGACGTAACAACAACAGCAGTGCAAGTGGCTGCTGGTGGTAGCGCAACGCTAGCGATTTCCGCCTTTGACCCTGAAGGCCAAGCGCTAACCTATGAATGGTCTGTGGCGGGTAGTGGCCCAGGCGAAATAGACAGCCGCTTTAGTGCCCCCAATTTGGATTCAACGACTTTTACGGTTCCATCAACGCAAGTAAATGACGAAGCGATTAATATTAGCGTTAGTGCGTGGGAAGCCTCTAAAAACGGTAGCGATAGGGTGACGGATAACACATTGGTTATCGAAGCTCAGTCGGGCTATGTGGCTCCAACTGTTGGCCTTACGGTCAGTGCAAACGCTGAGGAAGACCTGCCAATTACCATTAATGCTTCGGTTGACTTCACCTTTGCGCCAGTGAATCCAACTTATACCTGGGCTGGCACTTGTGAGGGCAATGTAATCGCTCTTACGGAATCTGCCGTGCAAGGCCCAGCCAACGGCGAAAGCCAAGCGATTTTATCGGCTAGCTTTACCGCGCCAAGTGCTATTGAAAGCTACAGCTGTAATGTTGAGTTAACGGTGGCTGATGGCGTGGGCACAGACGAAGTTACGGCATCAACCGATGACTTTACGGTGATTGCTAATAACGATGCGCCGCGAGTGGCAACATCAGCCGATATCATCGAGGCAATATCGGGCATGGCCATTAATCTACCGGCAGCAGTGGATGACGATGGCCCTGAAGCAACCAGCCAGCTGCAATACAGTTGGACAGCGAATAATCCTGCTGCACTTGCGGCATTAAGCGACACAGTAGCGGTTAACCCAACGTTTTTACCTCCGTCTTATCCTATCGATACACTAGTGACGTTTACGGTGACAGTGACCGATGGCGCGGAAGCGGACAGAACTGCGCAGGAGAACGCGGTATCGACCGCGCAATTGCAAGTGAGCGTAGCGGGTAATAATAAGGCGCCCACCACCGCAGGTGAGGATTCTGAACTAACCGTTGCTGAAAGTGAATTTGATGACAGTGGCAGCGTTGTTCCGAATGAAATTACGCTTAGCCCGCTTGCCGATGCTTTAAATACTGGGGATATTGATGATTTCACTGCAAACGAGGATTTGCGATTCCAATGGGAGGTCGAGGGTATTGATACGGAGGGTACTGATCTTACCGGGCCATCCTTAACCTTTACTGCGCCGAATGTATTGGGTACCCCGCAGACCAATTTGATCTTTATTCTAAATGTGTATGACGAGGAGGGGGCCTCTACTAATTCAGTGCATGTTGTAACTGTCGACGGTGATAATGATCAGCCTAGCTGGCCTACCATCAGCAGGGAGCCGGCTGGCGAGACTATAACCGGCGGAACAGAGGTGACCTTAACCGCAAGTGATTCAACTGACCCCGAAGACCAGCCCATTACCTATCGCTGGCAAGAAGTTGATGCGACCGGCACCGCTATTGTTGACGGTATTACTTGTCCAGCAGCAATCTGTACCTTTACGGCGCCGGATGAAGATCGCACATTAATTATGCAAGTGATTGCTTCGGATGGTGTGAAAGAAACCGCTAGTGAGTTATATGAAATAGCGTTAACAGCAAGCTACGTCTCTTGGGTTTTTAACTTATCAGTCACTTCCGAAAATGAAAGTACGCCAGGCTTAGATTTTGATGCAGTAGAGGAGCAAGAAATCGAGATTACTGTCCAAGCTTTAAGGGATGGGTCAACGGAGATTATTGACGCGTATTGGGGCCGCCCCTCGGGGGGAGGCGGTGATTCTTTCTGTAATACCATCACTCCTGACTTTGCGTTTCCGTTTACAGAGCTTGCAGCTATCGCAACAACAACAGACACCACGTACAGCTTCACCCCGCCTCAAACCGCGACGGCGAGTTTTGAGTGTGAGATTTACT
>NZ_CEXWTU010000218.1:2326-8267 GCF_982758155.1 Marinagarivorans sp.
AGATGAAAATGGGGTGCAGATTCGCTTTAGCCAGGTATTAAATATTAATGTTGAAGCTGATGATGATGCACCGAGCGCTCCGGCTATTGCAGATGTTGCAAATACCGCGCTGGAGGTTAATCAATCATTATTGTTAGAGAGGAGTATTGCTTCCATTGACGCAGAGTCTCAGCCAATCACTTATCGTTGGGAGCAAGCGTTCGGGGGCGCAACATCCGAGATTTGCGGTGATGTAGAGTCGTGCAATTTCACCCCGCAAGAGGATGGTCAATATTCGATAGCGCTTATTGCATCCGATGGCGAAACAGAGGTGTCATCAGCATTGGTGAATATTACGGTTTTGGTGCCTATATCGGCTCAAATCACCGAGTTTCCGGTTGAGATCTTCGATGCTTCCTTTGCCTTTCCTTTGCAGGCTGAAGCAAATAGAGAAGAAGGCGTTAATTTCGAATGGCAAATAGATCCAAGCAATCGCAATAGCGCGGCAATTACTATCAATAATGCAACCTCTTTAACCGGGGCAAGCATGACGATTGGTGCCAGTATTTTGGATGGAATTACTCGCGAGACCCGTGATGACGATCCCGATGGTTTGCGAACTGTGAACCTATTATTGTTAGCTGATGACGTTGTTGTCACGTCGGCCCCAATGACGATTGTATTGCCGTTTGTTACGGTTTGGGATACTAGTGTCACTACCGCCCAAGTTACAGTGAGTGAGCTTGAATCCATATCGGCTTCAAATGCGCTAAGTATCAGTGCTAAGGCTAACCTAGTATACAACTACATTATTGACTGGGGGGATAACACGCCTCCGCAGCCTGAGCGGCTAACTGGCGATACGAGTCATACCTACGAAGAGGGCGGGCTTAAAACGGTAAAAATAATAGGTGAATTTCCCCACCTAACTCATGCAGAAGGAGTGTCAGAGTCATCAGTATTCGTGACGACTACAGATGCAATAAAACTGGTCACAGTTCAGCGTTGGGGGGATATTGCATGGCAGTCGATGAATGCATCTTTTCAGTGGTGCGCCAACTTGCGGGAATTTGTGACAGAGGTTGCAGAGGATGCACCCGATTTATCCGCTGTAGAGGACATGAGCTTTATGTTCACCTACGCGGAAAATTTTAACGACAATATTAGTCACTGGAATGTTTCTAACGTAAAGTCTATGCGGTTTATGTTTCAGTATGCCTTGGCATTTAATCAAGATTTAAACAGTGAAACTTGGGATGTGTCTGCGGTAACAAATTTTTTCAGAATGTTTTATGTGGCACGTTCATTTAATGGTGATATCTCGAATTGGAAAACCACCAGTGCCGAGAGTATGGGAGGCATGTTCGATGCGTCAAACTTTAATGGCGATATTTCTGGGTGGGAAACCGGTACGGTGACTAATATGCTGAGCATGTTTGTCGGCGCGCCTTTTAATCAAAACCTTGGCGCTTGGGATATATCTTCAGTTGATAATATGAACTCTATGTTTAATAGCACGGAGCTATCGACTCAAAACTACGATGCCATACTTATCGGTTGGAGCGAACGAGCTAATATTCAATCGAATGTCTCGCTTGGCGCTATCGATAGCCAATATTCTGCTGCGGCAGCCAGTGCTAGGGAATTTCTAACCGACCCCAATGGCGCTAACTGGACCATTAACGACGGCGGACCTGTGGTATCGCTTGCGTTTGTTGATAAAGAAGGCAATCCACTTTCGGAAGTGTATAAGTTTACTAATGATGATTCGTTTTTTCTTAATGTCTCGGGTGGCGCTATTGGTGATGTTGAGTTTGGCTCTTCTGATGAATCTGTCGCTCGGGTCAATGAGTTAGGTGAGGTCACAGTAATTTCTTCGGGGAGTGTAGGAATTACTGTGACGGCTAATGTTTCTTCTGAACCCATTACCCTTCAATTGTTTGTTCAAAAGTATGAAGGCGTTCGAGCTGAGCTCCCGTTTGATACGTTTATTGATTTCGGTGTTGAAGAGTTTGTTGGACCTCAGCCGTCGACCATTTCTACTCCTGTTAGGGAAATCGCTTTGGGTGATGGAGTTGTCTATGGCGTTCATGAAGAATTTAGAGATGTGGTCTATACGTTCCTTACAACTAGTAGCGCTCAATTGGGCTTTGGCGACACGATTGATAATTTGTATGGTGTGTCTAGTTTAAGAACAGTGGGGTCTGACCTGTTTGTCGTTTCAGTCGACAGTGAAAGAGAAAATAAAATTTCTCGTTTCGATGCTAGTGTTCGTCCCTCGCTCCCAAGTTTTGTAGAGGATTTTTCGGATGAAGTGTCTGAAAGCTCTTCAATGACTAATGGGGTTTACGCCGTTTCTGATAAATACGTTGCCTGGAGTAATAATTCGGCTGGACCACCGAATGGTGAGTACAAAGTTAAGGTGGCGAAGCTGGATGGCGGTGAGGTTGTTGAGTTTTTGCCTACATATTTTCAAACATATTCAATGAGAATAGAGGGCGATTATCTGTACTTGTCAGGTAATGCATTTCAACAGAGTGACGAAGTGCTTAGTGTCTGGGTATACGATTTAACCGTTCTCCCAGAGGCACCTATACGTCTTGGTATTGCGGCAGAAAGAGAATATCGCGTTGGGTTCACGGGTAATATATTTGGGGTGAATAACGGATATGCTTACACTGATTTATTCTCAATTGACCCAAGTGATTTTCAAATAATTGATATTACTAACCTCGATGACTTTTCTACATCGAAAACGGTATTCGAGGGGCGATTTGGTTCGGGTGGGCCTCCTCAGGGGTATGTTAGTGAAAACTCGGCTTACTTTTGGAACGGTTCGTCGATTATTCGTTACGATACATCGAGCCCCGAGAATAGCTTTATCGATTTTCACATGAATGTTGAAAGGGAGCGGACAAATGCTCTTTGCCCTATACAGCGGCAATGTTTTGCGGCTAACGACAATTTATTGTTCCTTGGGGCTGGAGAGTTGCAGGGGTACGATATTCGAGGGAGCATTACTATTGGTGACCCTAGTGGAAAAGCAAGTTTAGGTATGTCTACTGAGATTGAATTCCGTTGGGGCAGTAGTAATGCGAATCGTTTGGAAGAATTTCAGTGCTTCGGCAGTGGCGGAGCCTCTTGTCAAATTGTAGGTTTAGAGCAGTCAACAAGAACTGGTACTTTGAGCGTGACTCTACCAGCGGTAAATGACGATGAAAACCCATCTGGTCACTATGAAGTGATTCTCGGGGCGGGCAATAAATCAATGTTTGTAGCGGACCAAATTTACTTAAAAGCTGCCAATTAATTAACTCGGTAGGATGAAGCGTTTAATCAAGGTATTAGTAGTGTAGGGTATGAGATGCTCACGCAGGCGCCGAGGGTGTCTCTTCAGGTTTTCCGTGGCGAGATCAAAGTCGTCATGGATAATATCCTATTTGATGGTATTAGCTTAATTGATCAGTCGAGGTGTCAAGCGCTACCTATGGCGGTATTGGCTGGGTTTAAAGTTTGAAAACGGTTCTGGGTAACAAGTAGAGGGAGTGGGTATTGGCAAATACGGCCGGCCTCAAAAGGGGCAAAAGCCTCTTGTACCCCTCCTCAATCTTCGCTACCATCATCCGACCAAAAATTGACGCATGGATAGGCGGCGTTTTGGCATAAGTGCTTGTCTGTTTAATAAATAAACAATTGTCGACAGTTTAATGACATAGCATTAGAATACGCGCCACGTTTTTCTTGGCTTCCCACTAAAAGGACTTAAAAGATATGTTTTACCTTCTTCGCCGCACACGGATTGCAGCATCTCTTTTGTCGGGTTTGATCGCTTCTTCGCTATTTGCGCAGGCGGCCTATGCCATTGACTTTATTGCCCCCCAAATTGAACACAAACTCACCACCGAAGGTGTTGCCCAAGGCGATGATCATTTGGTGACCGCGAAGGTTACCGATGACACTGGCGTCGATACCGTTATCCTCCACTACCGTGAAAAAGGGACGCGCAACTTTGAGCCCACGGTAATGCAAAACCTCGATGGCTCAGCCCATTACGAGGCTTTGATCATTGGCCAAAGTATTCACACGGCAGGGATAGAGTACTTCTTCGAAGCTACTGATAGCTCGGGCAATACGCTTGAGATGTACGGCAGCGATGGCGAGCCTTTTTCTGTTGCGGTTGTGCAGCAAGAGGTGAGCGTAGTGAATAAGATTAACATCACGGTGCCCAATGGCGCACGTGGTGGCCCCTCTAACCAATCTGTTTTGCCAATCAAAAAATCAAGCAACAAGAAAACCTGGCTTTGGGTTGGCTTGGGCGTGTTAGCGGCGGCGGTTATTGCGGGTGCTGCTGGGGGTGGCTCCGACTCGGGTCCAGCAGCAACTCAACCGGCGGACAATACCGGCGATTTAGACATCTCTACGCCGGTACCTGTTAATTAGCCGTTTTCCCCTATCGGCTCAGGTTTATTGCACACTTCTTCAACTTTTTTAGCTTTCAACATCAAGGTGATTCACGTGAAATTTTCAGCCAGGACGCTTGCCGCAGCACTTGTTTGTTCAGCACTTCTCAGTGGTTGTTTTAATAAAAGCGAGAAGCAGGAATGGCAGGTGGAGCCAGAAGGGGAGCAAAGTAGCTTCTCTGTGCCGCAAAAAGTGCAGTTAAAGGTTGAGGCCGAGAATTTATCCGCGCAGGTTCAGGTGGACCTCGATGGCTGGCAGCCGTTGTTGATTAGTGGTGATACGGCCACTGGCAATGTGTCGGGTATTGTTGAAGGCAATCATAGGATTAGTATTCGCTTTATGTACACAACGCCTTTGTATGGTGAGCTAGTGCTGGCGGAAGCGACTAAGAATGTACAAGTTATTGCTGGTACAAGCACACGCCTAGAAATTCTAGAAAGTGATTACATATTAAATATATTTGACGAAGATAGTGATGGGATCAGCAACGCTGATGAGATTGAGCAAGGCACAAGCCCAATAGACCCTAATGACCCGCCGCCGACATCGTCTTCTGCTCCGAGTAGCCTTAACGAAGTGTCATCAAGCAGTTTATCATCGGTAGTTAGCTCGAGTTCAGAGCCCGGTCCCGGTGACATTCCAAGCAGTGTTACCTCAAGTTCATCGTTATCGTCTACAAGTTCTAGTACCACGATAAGTGGCCCGGTAGATAATGCAGTGGCTTTTGCGGGGCGAGATATTCTCGATGCTAAGGAGGGAGATCTTGTTGAGATTCAGGGCGATGCTGTCAGTCCCACGGCACCGGTGACTTATGCGTGGAGTTATACCGGTATTGAAAATGTTGAGCTAAGTGGTGTAGACACCGACACCTTAAGTTTCCAAACCGGCGACTATTTGCAATCGCAAATCTTTGAGTTTGAGCTAGTCGTTACCGTGGGTGAAACAGTGTCGGCCCCAGATACGGTAATAGTAGTGGTTACAGCCGATAACGACGCTCCGGTTGTGTCTTTTTTTCCAGCAGAGCGAACAGTTGCTCCGGGTGCGACTGTAGGGCTTGTCCCTCTTACACATGCAGACCCAGAAGGTCAGTCTTTAACGTACAGTTGGGAGCCTTCAGCCCTAAACCCTTTAACGGTTGACGATTTCAGCTTCGATAATGAAACAGCCACTTTCACCGCGCCCACACCCGAAATCGCGAACGAGAGTCTTACCTTGGTGTTTGAACTCACGGTGAGTGATGGCGTTAATGAGACGGTTCAACCTGTAACGGTTATTGTCACAGGCGGTAACGAAATCCCTGTAGCCGATATTACCACGGCGAATGATGCGACCAGTGTGGACGAAAACAGCACGTTGGTTTTAAGTGGTGCAGATTCTATAGACGATTACACCACTCCCGAGAACTTGAGCTACCAATGGGCGCTGGAAGGTGATGTTGCGTTTGAGTTGGGTATTACTGATTGGACAACTCAAGACATTACCGTCGTTGCGCCTAACTTAG
>NZ_CEXWTU010000219.1:0-8264 GCF_982758155.1 Marinagarivorans sp.
GTTTTCTCAACAAGGCGCCCGAAGGGGCGCATGCCGGGGCATGTAACGCTTTGGGTAACGAAGTTGAGGGAGCAGGAGGCAAGTATTTTTGGATAAAGTATTTTTTCCTCAGCCCTAAGGGGCGTGCTGCGAATGAAAGCCGGCCATAAAAACACAATACAAAAACCACTGCCCTCAAAAAGGATCAAAAAGTGAAAAGATTTTTACTAACCTATAGCTTGCTCTTTTTATTTTCCTGCACAACGCAAGATCATGCTGGCATATCGGTTGCCAATAAGACTTGCCAAGAGCCCAACACGTTAAAACATGCCGGCGAATGCAAAGGCATCTTGATGGGCAATGTGCTGGGTCAGTCGCAAATTGCGCAATTAACGCACGTGCAACATCTTGCCAGGGAATTTAACTACCTTACACCCGAGAACGCGACCAAGTGGATTCACCTGCAGCCTGAGCGTAATGTATTCGATTTCGCCCGCGCTGACCAAGTGGTAGATTTTGCTCAAAACAACGATATGAAAGTAAAAGGACATTGTTTGGTATGGCATAGCCAATTACCCCAATGGGTCGATGATATAACTGATCCTGACGAACTGAAAACCGTCATGAAAAATCACATAATTCAAGTAATGAGCCACTTTAAGGGAAAAATGTACGCTTGGGATGTGGTAAATGAAGCGATTAAAACAGACACCGATGCCGGTGACGGTAACCCTCGCATGCGCAATACCGTATTTCAACGCTTATTGGGCGACGAGTATATTGATATCGCATTTAGGATTGCTCACGAGCAAGACCCGAGCATAAAACTTTACTATAACGATTACAGCATAGACGCTGATAACGACAAAGCAGATTTCCTCTATGAGATGCTCAAAGGTATGGTGCAGCGCGGCGTACCTATTGATGGGGTCGGTTTTCAAATGCATATTGGAACACCGAACAACATCGCTACAGCGGCCGAGGTCGCCAAAAACATGCAGCGCATCGCCGATCTCGGCCTTGAAGTGATTATCTCTGAAATGGATATCAACCTATGTGGCGGGCGCGATGCAGCATGGCAACAATCCCTATACCACGATATTGTATCGGCTTGCGTGAATCAACCGGCCTGCTCTGCTATTACATTCTGGGGGCTAAATGATCGCTCTTCGTGGCTAAATAGTTGGAAAGGTGCAGGTTGCAGCGGCGAAAAACCTATGCCTCTTTTATTGGATGATAATTATCAGAAAAAAGAAACCTATACAGAGGTATTTAACGCTTTAATAGGGCGTTAGGGGCGTGCATTAAATAACTTCCCGTTTTTGAATTCCTGGGTGCACGCTTGCCTTCGTTAAAAATATTTGCAATAGCCGGCTATTAGGGGGGGGAATACATTTTATGATTCAAAATCCAGCAGGGTTTAGTGTTGATGTAGTTCAACACTAAACCTACAAAAAATTAGCTAGAAAATATAAATCGGGTAGCTAGGAGTTTCTCTCTCCCGGCTACCACACCGCCCAGCTTACGGATCTGCAGACCGGAATAGAGATATTCAAGTTAGACATTATAGGAGTAAAAAGTCGAGGGCGGCCTACCCACGATAAATATCGACCCCGCAATCGCGCAGTGAAATTAACCTCATATTATCGAAGAGTGTATTGTTGAGAACAATGCAATACTTTGCTTGAAACTATTCCCACGCTTCCAGTATGACTCAGGCCCATGCAGACCTTCTGTCTTTGAATTTCGCCAATAACTTTTACCCGACGATCCGCACGTAACAGCCCGCGACCCACTAATACCCAACCGCAGTAAATTGCGAACCATTGCTTGTACCCGGCGCCAGTTACTCGGCCAGTTCATCTACGCAAAATACCTTCCATCATCTTCTCTTTACCAAGGCCCGTCACGCAAAGCCAACGCCTATAGGCTCTAAGCTTAATTAGCGTGGTATTGCACAACCGAAACCGAGTCCAAGGTTGGTAGATAATGGAATCAATAGCGCTACAATAATGATCGAAATTTAACCAAGCTATTACCAATACTAAAACGCTAATCCATACCAGAAACGCAAAAAAACACTGAATTAACGTCAGGTAGAGGAAGAACATGTACAAAAATTGCTTCTCGGCCACCGCTCACTTTGTATTTAGCGGTCTTTTACTTTTAACCTTTGGTGGCTGCACCGGTTCGAACGTTGAGCCTACACCTGCCGGTGACGGCACCTCGCCAACCGGCGAGCAAAATGACATGCCCTCCACAGCTCAGCCTGATGAGCCGTTAGACAATACCCCTGGAAACAACGACCCCGTAGACAACGGCCCAGATGCCATCACAGAACAGCCGAGCTACCCCGCATGGGACCCAGCCGTTGCTTACTTTGGCGGCACCAAAGTTACCTTTGCCGATCAAGCCTATGAAGCAAAATGGTGGAACCTTAATGAGAGCCCTGCTGAGTTTGCTGGTGGCGCCGGCCTACCGTGGCTAGCGCTTGACGAAGCCGTAGCCACTACCGTCAGCACGCCAACCGCCGCAACACAGTTCAGAGCTATCCAGCTCGACAACCAAAATATCATCTCGCTAAGCTGGTCTGACCAGGCCAATAACGAGGATGAATTTATTATCCAACGCCGCCTGAACAGCGGCAACTGGCAAGACTTAAGCCGCGAGCCTGAAAACACTCTTACCTATATCGATAGCATGGTCAGTTTTGGCGGCGCATACGTCTACCGTATTGCCAGCAGCAATAGCATTGGCACATCCAGTTATGTCACTAGTAACGCGGTTAATTTAGAACAGCTACCCACAGCCCCAGACGATGTCTCAGACGTAATTGCAGTAGCGTCAGCGACACAGACTATAGTCGGCATCAGTTGGACCGATAATGCCGATAACGAGCAAGGCTTTATTGTAGAACGCCGCGAAAATGCGGACGCATGGCAGCAACTCGCCAGCGTCAGCGCCGATGTAACAACCTATGCTGACGCTAACATTAGCGCCGTAAATACCTATCTATATCGCGTAGCCGCCTTCAATCAAACCGGCACAGGCACCTTCCTGACTAGCCAGAGTATCAACATCGAAGAAATTATTTCTGAGGGCGAGCGTTTATTCAACCAACATTGTATTGCCTGCCATACCGAGGGCGGCATCGCCGCCAATCTGTTTGACGGTTTCATCCAGAATTCCTGGAGCGACAGCTCACTGAGCAACCTGTTAACAAAAATAGTCTCCATGCCGGCACCACAGTGTGACCAAAACTGTATCAATGCCGTCGCAGAATTCCTTTGGGTCGAGCGCTGGGGATTTAGCATTAACCTCGATCATGGTGACCAACAGGCAGGCGTGCGCGGTATACGAAAACTCACTCCGTACGAATTTAAAAACACTATCTACAGCCTGTTTGCCGTCGACGTTGACCAACAAGACTTACCCAAGAATCACTTCTCGAGCGAGTTTAAATACCCTACTGATGCCAACAACGGTATCTACCTCTATGATCATGTTAACGAGATGATCAAACTCGTTGGGGACATCACCAGCGCGATCAATTTGGAGTCGCTAGGCTGCAGCAGTACCGACTGCAACGGCGCCCAACTAGCAGCGCTAACTACAGGAATCATGAGACGACCGCTAACCACAAGCGAACTCGCAAGCTATGAAAAAATCCGCGCCGACTACGGTACTCGCGACGCACTCGCAGCAATGCTACTGGCGCCCGACTTCCTCTATCATATAGAAATCGGAGACTGGGATATTGCCAGTCAATCTTACCCTCTTAACGACTACCAAGTCGCCAACCTACTGTCCTATCAACTCTGGGGAACCACGCCGAGTAGTGAACTGCTGGCACTGGCAGCAACCAATGGTCTCAGCGAAATTTCTCAGATAGAAACGGCTGTCGATACACTGTTAGCTGATCCGAAATTTGCTACGCACTTTGTCGACTTTATAGCTTACTACCTGCAAACCAATGAACGCGTTAGCGAAAAACCAGGGCTAACAAACGATGTAATCAACGCCATGGTCGATGAACAGCGCTTGGCTGTACAGGCAGTCGCCAGCCTTACTGATGCCAACATTGACGACTTATTCAACCCAGGCTATACCTTTGCCAACAATACCCTAAGCACCCATTATGGTTTAGCCGCGATGAACTCGGCAGAAATGACGCGCGTCAATACCGATAGCACACGCGGCGGTATTTTACACCAAGGTCTTACGCAGATAGCCAACGCTGATTTTGCCGCAACCTCACTGGTAAAGCGTGGCAAGATGATACGTGAAAACATGCTTTGTCATAGCATGGGCGTTCCCTCCGGTGTGAACCCCGATACCATTACCTTACCCGACACAGCGATTAGTACCCGGCAACGCTGGGATTTAATTACCGGTGCTAACGCATCAGAGGGGCAATGCTGGCAATGTCATCAACTGATGAACGAACCGGGCTCGGCACTGGAAAATTTTGATCAAACGGGTAAATACCGCCTCAATGAAACCGCCTATAACGACAACAGTGTGCAGGTAATGATCGACAGTGCCGGCGAGCTACGCGACAACAGCGGGCAGAACGTATTAAGCCAGTATCAAGATGCCCGCGAGCTAAGCCTTTACCTCGCACAATCAACACAGGTTCGGGAGTGCTTTGTCGACAGCTATTACCGCTATGCCAGCGGCCACCATGCCGACACCTTAAGTCAGCAAGATCTAGCGGCGGTGCAAACCGAGTTTGTTAGCCTAGGTCACATTAAAACGATGATTAAGGCGCTGCTTTTAAGCGAAATTACATTAACCCGACAAGATCGCAGCGAGTAGATAGCCATCATGATTAAAAAACCGCTTTCAAGACGTTCGTTTCTACGCAGTACGCTCGCGAGTGCCTCCGCCCAGCCAATGCGGAATATAGCCTGCCCGCTGTCGTTAGCCGGTCTTTCTCAGCTTGCCTCGGCGCAAGGCGCGCCTAAATTGAAAGTGGTGTTTGCTGTGATACCCGACGGTTTTGGTATTGAACCTCACGGGGGCTACAACGGACTATGGTTCCCAAGCGCTGACAGCGATGACTCAACCAACATTACCCTCGGTGAAATGTCCCGCCACTTGGGTGATCACGCCAAACGTGCATTATTTCTACAGCAATTAATCATATCTGGTGGCTCCGGTGGCCATAACGGCTGGATGTCAGTACTACGCGACTCCGCCGCACAACACAGCTCAATCGACCTGATTTTGGGTAACGCGTTACCCGGTGCCAATCCCGCGTTAAAACGTATTTATTCGGGGCCTCACTCAATGATCGGCGCCGCCTGGAATGTTTCTCACCAAGACGGCACCATGCTGCGGCCAGAAGAAAACCCCTATCAACTATTTGATCAAATACTGGGTAATATTAATAACGCCGACAGCAGCTCCACACCGGCCGCGACCAGTAAGTCCTACCTGCTAGATCCCGCCATCGCGCGTATCAATGCATTAAAACAACAGCTTGGCGGCAGTGAACGCGGCAAACTCGATAGCCACCTAGACGCCATTGAGCAAGTTGTTGACGACATGCAAAACAGCCTACCGTTAGCCGCGCAGTGCACCCCTAGCGCGGCATCGCCAGTACCAGAAATGGACATCAATTCCGCCGATTTCCGCGAGCCGGTGACCCGTGCCCACGCTAGTATTATTGCTACCGGCTTAAGTTGCGGCTCTTCGCGTATTGCCACCTTTCAAATAGGACGTTCGGCCGACCCCGTAGTGATAAAAAGTGTCTCTACCGTCCGCAATCCACACGACTGTGCGCACCGCTATGGCTCCGTTACCGAATGGCGTGATTCACGCGCGTGGTATATCAAGCAAGTTAAATACCTACTCGACCAACTCAATACCATGCCCGACCCCGACGTGCCCGGCGATAGTGTGCTTGACCACACTCTTGTGGTACTCACCTCTGAAATGGCTGACGGTGCGCCAGAACACATGCAAGATGTTCCGGTGACCCTTATCGGCGGTGCATCGGGTCTATTGCGCAACGGCAACGGCGGCGGTCGCTATTACAACCTCAAACCGTTTGGCGAACGCAGCCATTGGCGAATGGGCCAAGCCGTCGATATGCAACGGGTCTGGGCGACAATCGCCGCCGCCGCTGGTACCTCAGTACCTTACGCTGGCGACGTGACGCCATTGCCGGGAATATTTACCAATGTTGTGTGATAGCCGACTTCGCCCCTAAAAGCCTATTAACTAATCGGCATTAGTTAATAGGCACCTATCATGGTGAGCAGTCATAATAAGGGACGAGGCAACAGTATTTCATCCACTACGAGCCAGGCTAGCGCCTCTTTCAATAGTTTCTGCTTTATTTCAACATGCGGCGCTGAGTTCTTGATATAGCTTTTGGTAGCTGTTGTTAAATATGGGCCAAGTATCAAGTAGTGCATCACCTTGGCCTTTTTTGGCCATGGTTTCCATCTCGGTGCACAGTGCGTGTAGCTCCAAGCCACTAATATTAGCCGCTACGCCTTTAAGGGTATGGGCAATATTAATCGCAGCTGCAATTTCTTTATTGATAACATGCTGCTCAAGTTCATTCACCAGTGCAGGCATGTCGCGTAAAAATATGTGGATGATTTTTTTAAAGCGATCCTCTTTGTTGCGCAGCCGATCACGTAGCTCGGTTTGATCCCACACTGGCAGTGTAGTTTTAACCGGGGCATTGTCACTATTATGCGAATTTTTAACATCGGTTTCGCGCAGCCATTTAGCCAGGCAATGGGATAGCGGACGCTCACCAATAGGTTTCGTCAGGTAATCGTTCATGCCGGCGCTAATGCATTTTTCTTTATCCCCTTGCATGGCGTTGGCGGTCATCGCCACGATAATAATATCGCGATAATGGTCGCCGGCATCGCCTGCGCGAATTTTCCTCGTGGCTTCGTAACCATCCATGACTGGCATCTGGCAATCCATTACAATAAGTGAATAAGGGGTGCTGCCGGCCTGCTTTAGAGCTTCGATAGCCTCTAGGCCATTGTCAGCAACATCACAGGATAAACCTAAATCGTCCAACATGCCTTGCGCCACCAGTTGGTTGATGGCGTTGTCTTCAACAACGAGTAAGCGCTGGTGTGCGTACTGCCCCAGTTGATGCTGCATAGTCTCAGCTTCGCTTTTTTCTCGTATCGAACTAAGATTATGGCGAGTTAACAGCGCCGTTGCGCCAGTTTGTGTTTCGTTGTTATCTAAAATGATGGCTAAAGCATCATACAAATCTTGCTCTATGGTGGGTTTATGAAAATAGGCCGCGAAGCCAATGTCAGCATAGTAGCTCCCGTCACCTCGGGCTCCCATCGACGTCATCATCACTAGACTCATGTCGTTATAGAGCGGATTACTGCGAATAATTTTTGCTAACTCTGCGCCATCCATGTGCGGCATTTGCATATCGAGAATAGCCACCCGAAACGGGCATCCACCGTCGGCAAGGGTTCGTTTCTCAAGCAGGTTGAGGCACTCCAAGCCACTACTGCAAGCGCTAACCACCATTGATTTTTGCTCGACTAAGCCTGATAAAACGTCAAGATTGGTGCGGTTATCGTCGACGATAAGTATCGGCAAACCGGCCATGTCGATACTCCTTATCGTGGGCAATAGTACCTCGCTGCGCCCCAATTTAATCGAAAAACCAAATTGGCTACCCTTGCCCAGCTCACTGCGTACGTCCACATCGCCACCCATCAACTGACAAAGCTGCCTAACGATGGATAAGCCCAGCCCCGTGCCGCCGTACTCTCGGGTTGTGGATGAGTCGGCCTGGGTAAATACCTCAAACAATTGG
Organism: Marinagarivorans sp.; assembly: GCF_982758155.1. NCBI lineage: Bacteria > Pseudomonadati > Pseudomonadota > Gammaproteobacteria > Cellvibrionales > Cellvibrionaceae > Marinagarivorans > Marinagarivorans sp. The sequence continues at coordinate 7,802 of NZ_CEXWTU010000219.1, forward strand.
CCAACTTTATCACTAGCGATTCCAATACCGGTATCGCTGACGGTGATTTTGCAACTCCCTGCGTCTGTGGCATTTACGGAAACTATAATTTCTCCGCCCTTCTCTGTGAATTTGATAGCATTTGACAACAGGTTGGTAAAAACTTGCATCATTAAGCGCTCATCGACATGAAGCACGGGCATGGGGCCTGAAATGAGTTTAAGACGCACGCCTTCGGATGCCGCCGTTTTACGGAACATGCGCAGATTGGAATCTAGAATGGACTGTAACGGAATATCTTCTTCCGTCAGCTGCAGTTTATTGGCCTCGGCACGTGAAAGATCGAGGATGTCGTTAATGATTTCCAATAAGTGATTCCCGCTATCATAGATATCCTTGGCATAGGACTTGTAACGTTCGGAGCCCAGCGGGCCAAACATTTCCATTTTCAGGAATTCGGAAAAACCGATGGTGGCGTTGAGCG